>CAZJRC010000007.1:0-11749 GCA_964548495.1 uncultured Gammaproteobacteria bacterium
GTATGGCAAAACGCACGAAATTAACTTCGGGAAAGGTTTCTTTTTTTGTTTTTGGATCATATGTCCCAAAGGCAAAATTTCCCAGTTCGCAAGCCCTGTGTCCATATAATCCGAGAAGCATGGCGGTGAAGGCAATGCCGCCAAAATCAGACGGCTTATGCGCTGTATCCTCAAAAAACTTATTCATATCAAGATAGATTGCATGTCCGCCAAAAGGCGTGATAACCGGAAGATCAGCGTCTTTCATACCCTGCCCAAATGCCTGAATCTGATTGATTCTATAAGACAGGTATTCTTCTTTCACTATTGTCCTGAGACCATATACCAGCGTCATAATATCCCGGCCGGACATGCCGCCGTAAGTCGGATGGCCTTCTGTCAAAATCTGATGATTCATGAGCATATCCTGCATATGCGGGTATTTTTTTATGAATAAGCCGTTACTGCGCAGGAATAATCCGCCGCCCATATTGCTTAACCCATCTTTTTTGAAACTTATAGTGAAGCCGTCCGCGTAGGAAAATATCTCGCTTACGATTTGAGGTATTGTTTTATTACTGCAGGCTTTTTCATAGCGCTTGATAAACCACGCATTTTCCGCGAACCGGCAGGCATCCAGGAAAAGCGGGATACCATGCGCGTGAGCAATCTGAGCAGTCTCCCGAATATTCCGCAGAGAAACAGGCTGACCGCCTCCGGTATTGTTTGTAATTGTCAAATACACAAGCGGTATATTATTTTGTGATGTTTTCAATATTGACTGCAGCCGATTAGTATCCATATTGCCTTTAAAACGCGATATTGATGAAGCCGAACTCAACTCGGGAGAAAAGAGATTGAGCGGCTGCATATTGTTTGCCTCAATATTCGCGGCTGTGGTGTCAAAATGTCCGTTGCTGGGGATGACCTGTTTTGTCTTACCGCCAAGAGCGCCAAAGAACGCATGCTCGGCAGATCTTCCTTGATGGAAAAGGAACGCAGTCGGCTTTTTATCACTCGTTGGTACTACAAACTCGCTGCCAAATGTCTTACCGATGACCTCAAGCAAAAGAAAATAGCCTTTATTGGAGCCGTATGACTCATCGCCTAAATGGAGGGATGACCATTGTTCATCCGTCATCGTCGTAGTGCCTGAATCAGACAGCATATCACAGCCGGTGATTAATTCAGAGGGAAAGAAAAAAACATTGAGGCCAACTTCTTCAAGTTTGACTATACGCTCTGCTGTAGTAATGGGACGCTTAAATTGTACAGAATGATTAACATATGGACGAGGATGAACCGGCAATTCATCTTCTCCAGGAAGTTTTGACGCAAAACTCGCTAACCCCATAAATATTTATGCGATTATAACAAATTATTGATATGCTTTAAATAGCATATTTTCGCATAAGAACGGGAAAAATAAAAATTCTTGACAAGTATAATATATAATATAAGATACGTCTAAAGTTATTTAGGACGTACGAAGTATGGTTATCTGTTCTTGTAGGCAAATACGTGAGTTAGAGTTGCGGAAAAAACTTAGCGAAAATCCTAATATCTCGAGTCATGAAATAAAAAAATGTCCTGAAGAAGGGTGTTGCAGTATGTCTCGCGCATGCAACACAGAAATAGATAAAATTTTCGCTGAGCATGCGGGGAAATTGGAACGCCTGTGAGGTATTTCACTAAAATTAAAAGCGTCCACCCTAGTCAACCTCCTCAATATATGCTATACTTATAAAATCTCAAAGCACAAATAGTTAACTAGAATTTACAGCAGGTTTAATTTTTTAGTTTTGAACTGTAGATTTGAGATTTGCTATTTGAATTTTGAGATTTTTATATGGCAGATCAAAAATCACGAAATTTTCCGTTGGACAAAATCCGCAATATCGGAATCATTGCTCACATTGACGCGGGTAAGACTACGACTACCGAGCGTATTCTATTCTATACAGGCAAAACTTATAAAATCGGCGACATTGATGAGGGCAATACGCAAATGGATTGGATGGCACAGGAGAGGGAAAGAGGCATCACTATTGTATCAGCGGCGACAACCACTTTCTGGAAAGATCATCGCATCAATATCATAGATACGCCAGGACATGTTGATTTCACGGCAGAGGTGGAGCGGTCATTGCGCGTACTGGACGGAGGAATTACGGTGCTGGATGCAGAAGAGGGCGTACAGTCGCAATCTGAAACAGTTTGGCGTCAGGCGGATAAATACAAAGTGCCCAGAATTTGTTTTGTCAATAAAATGGACAAGCTTGGCGCTGATTTCCTGCACACTGTCAAGACAATCGAAGTCAAGCTCGGCGCCAATCCCGCGATTATGGTTCTACCTATTGGAGCGGAATCGTCTTTCAAGGGAACTGTGGATTTGTTGACCAAAAAGGCTTTGATCTGGGGCTCTGATGAACTCGGCGCGAAATTTGAAACCTCCGATAATATACCGGAGGACATGTTGCAGGAAGTTGAAAAATACCGTAATAAACTAATTGAGAAAATCGCGGAAACTGATGACTCTCTGCTGGAAAAATATTTAAACGGACAGGAGCCTACTGTGGAAGAACTTAAAAAAGCCCTGCGGGCGGCGGTAATTGCCTATAAATTAGTACCTATTTTTGCTGGTTCTTCGCTTCGCAACAAAGGAGTCCAGCCATTGCTTGATGCTGTAATTGATTATCTTCCGTCCCCTATGGATTTGGATCAAGTCAAAGGCACAAATCCCAAGACAGGAAGAGAAGAATTCCGCAAATTGATCCCGGAAGATCCATTTTCCGGCCTTGCTTTCAAAATACAAAATGATCCACATGTCGGTAAGCTCACTTACTTCCGTGTGTATTCCGGCAAATTGAGTGCCGGTTCCTATATATATAATAGTACTAAGGACACTAAGGAACGCGTAGGCCGTCTGCTTCTCATGCACGCCAATAACCGCGAAGAGCTCAAAGAAGCTTTTGCCGGAGAGATTGTGGCTATTGTCGGACTTAAGGAAACAGGCACAGGCGACACTCTTTGCGATGAAACTAAACCAATTATTCTTGAGAGAATCACCTTCCCCGAACCTGTTATTTCCTTGGCAATTGAACCAAAAACAAAATCAGATCAGGAGAGGCTTGGGCTTTCATTGAAACGGCTTATGGAAGAGGATCCTACCTTTACTGTCAAAACTAACCATGAAACAGGCCAGACTATCATCTCCGGAATCGGAGAGTTGCAGCTTGAGATCATGGTTGACCGCATGAAGCGGGAATTTAATGTTTCGGCCAATGTCGGAGCCCCGCAGGTAGCATACAAAGAAACTATCGAGCGACAAGCTGAAGCTGAAGGTAAATATATCCGTCAGTCCGGCGGACGCGGTCAGTATGGCCACTGCTTCCTGCGTGTAGAACCCAAGCCCAGAGGTGAAGGTTATGAATTTGTCAATGCGATCAAGGGCGGCGCTATCCCGCAGGAATTCATCTCGTCAATCCAAAAAGGAATTGTCGAAACTATGGATAACGGCATCTTGCTTGGTTATCCGGTTGTAGATATGAAAGTCACCTGTTATGACGGCTCGTTCCATGAGGTTGATTCCTCAGATATTGCCTTCAAAATCGCGGCCTCTCAGGCCATTCAGGCTTCAACTAAAAAAGCTGGTCTTACGCTTCTTGAGCCGATCATGAAGATAGAAGTCACGACACCATCTGAATTTATGGGCCCGGTGATAGGCGACCTCTCATCCAAACGCGCCCAGATCATGGGGTCTGAGGAGCATGGCACAGCTACAATCATCCTTGCCATGGTGCCATTGGCCGAGTTCTCCGGTTACGCCACGCAACTGCGAAGCCTAACTCAAGGCCGCGCGCATTACTACATGGAGCCAAGTCATTATGAAATCGTCCCCAAGAACATAATTGAGGCCATGCTTGCCAAATCCACCTTCACCGGCCGCATCAGCGCCCAACAATAAATATTTTCATTATTGACATGATTAGCTAACTTAGCTAATATATAAATATTATGCAGCTAGTAAATATTCATCAAGCAAAAACCAATCTTTCTAAATTAATCTCCAAAACCCTGGAGGGAGAGGATATTGTCATTGCCAAAGCAGGTAAGCCTGTTGCGAAATTGGTTGCATATAAAGAAAAACTTAAGCCAAGAAAGCTTGGGTTATGGAAAGGAAAAATTTGGATATCTGATGATTTTGATGATGAAGACGAGGAAATAAACAAGCTCTTTTATGGTTAATAATAGATTTCTTTTAGATACCCATATATTTATTTGGGGCATGGAAGAAAATAAACGACTACCGGAAGAGCTCAAAAAGCTGCTTACCAGTCCCCGCAATGAGATATATGTCAGCGTAGCATGTCTCTGGGAGATGGTAATTAAAAAGACATCTTATAAAAAGGAAAAGTTTACTCTTGATATGGGTGTAATTGAACTTTCAATGCGTATTGCAGGCTTCGAATTGTTACCCATCCAAACCCATCATGTTTTAGGACTAATGAATTTACCGCAACATCATAAAGACCCTTTTGATAGAATCTTAATATCTCAAGCAATATCTGAGAATCTCACATTGATAACCTCTGATCAAAAAATCTGGAAATACGACCTCAATCTGCTTAAAGTTTGAATTATTACGAGTTACGCATTTATTCTTCGAGTGAGCGCGAGTGAATCGAGAAGTATTAGTTCTCGACAAGTTCGAACAATAATATTTCGCGTAAGTAGTATTATATTCAAATTAGACCTATATTTAGTTGAGTTATGAAAATCTAAATGATATAATCTATATCAAATTTATGAAAGAACGATATTCTGAACCAATCCCTATTGGCTATGAAAACATACCGCCAGTGCTAGGCGAGGCTCCAAGAATAGAACAGGAAATATGGCACAATAAACTTGGAGCAAGAGTTGAGACAAAGCCTCTTCCCGAGTATGTAACGCGCAAGGTCATAGAAAAGCTTGGCGAGCAAGGGTTTGAAAGCATCATCTATATGCCAAGACTTAAATTAAGAGATCTGGCATATCTCAAACTTGTAGGAGTAGATAAGTATATTGAAGAACTAACACGTGACTATCCTAAATTGAGACCTCTGGAGAGTTTATTTCATCTACAAAAGACGAATGTAAACATATCGAGAATGCCCGAAAAATGGTTTTTCCAGAATGTTATGGATGAGAAAATAGACTTCCCTTCCCTGCCAGGTCAATGGATGGCAATTGAAACTGTTGATAAGCCCAAGCGGGGAGAAAAATATAAAGACACTCCTCTGGCTGATAGAATCGGACTTCCCGGAGACAGATTTAATAAGTTATGGATAACAGTTGACAACGCAATAAAAAATGAAAAAACAAAATTCCTCAGAGAAGTAGATCTTTTACATACGCCTGCGGATTTACGTCAATTCGAGGTATTTGAATGGAGCTTAATTGCTAATCGCTTTGGTTGGGGAGCAACAAATTCTTATGAATGGACGAATACAGAATACCGTGGTTCCGGAAGTTCTAATCATTGCATTGTCGGTAGTTCGGATAATGGCGGAGCGGGCAACGTGTTTTGGGACTACCCTGGCTACGCGAAAAGCTATGTGGGTTGGCGCAGCGCGGTAGTGTTGGGTTATTTCAATAGATAAAAGGAATCAGCTTCTTGGTTTTCTTCTTATATTCAATATACTCATGTTTAAAATGAGCTTCATTCAAACGTTCGTCAATACTGATTCGCACAAAAGCGAGAATTACAAAAAGCAAGAAAGCCAAGCCTCTCTCAATACTAAGATATTCTTGAATATAAGTAAGTAATGATAGCAGCAGCCCAGTGTAGATGGGGTGCCTGATGAACTCATAGGGGCCCTCTTTTAGCAAATAAGTTCCCTGCTTAACGCTTTTTGACACTTGATGTTTATTGAGCCGGATTGTCAGTATTGCCCAAAAAATAACCAATATACAAACGATCTGTATTGCAACAAAGGGAACGCTGAATATAATAAAAGGGCCTGAGATAAAAATAATATAAATTGCAAACAAAATTTGTGAAACTAATAATATATTATTTCTCATAAAATTAATTCTCCAAATTAGTATAGCAGAAAATAATGCGATAGTAATTGGATGTCTAAAAAGGTATAATTGCCTTTATGACTGAGTTGAAGGATGTAATCAAAAAACGTAAAACCAGTCATTTAAAATACGCGCTGGATCCTGAGTCACAAACAGGTACAAATGGATTGGAGAAAGTAGTTCTACCATACTGCGCTCTGCCAGAGCAATCGCTTGAGAACATAGACTTATCAACCACATTTTTAGGCAAAAAAGTTTCCTACCCCTTTTTCATCTCCTGCATGACGGGGGGACCTAAAAAAGCCATGATCTTAAACACCCGACTTGCTCGCGCTGCAGAGAAATTTAAAATTCCTATGGGGCTGGGAAGCATACGAATAGCTCTGCGCTATCCTGAACTATTGCCGACATTTCAAATCCGCAAATACGCGCCAACTATACCTCTAATGGCTAATCTGGGCGCCTCATCTTTAAACGACGGACTAACCTGGAAAGATTGCCAAAAAGCTGTTGATATGACAGAAGCCGATGGTCTGGTACTGCACCTTAATCCCTTGCAGGAAGCCATGCAGCAGATTGGAACTACTGATTTTAGAAATCTGCTTCCAAAAATAGCGCAGGTTGTAGAACAAATTAGCGTCCCGGTTATTGTTAAAGAAGTCGGTCATGGTATTGACGGAAATACTGCCAGAGATTTATATAATATCGGTGTCCGTATTATTGATACCGCCGGAACAGGAGGGACTTCCTGGGCATGGATAGAGGCCAAAATTGCAGGAGACGAAAGAAAAGCGGAAATATTTAAAGCATTTGGGCTGACCACCTACGACTCGATCATGGCTTGCAAACAAGTTAAAGGACTTACCGTTCTCGGCTCCGGCGGCATCAGAACAGGAATGGACATCGCGAAGGCATTATATTTAGGATGTCGCTTAGCAGGAATTGCCCGTCCGTTTTTGGTGGCAGCAATAGAATCAGAAAAGGCAATCGAGGCACTCTGTAATCAATTAATCAGAGAATTAAAAATTACGTATTTTTGCCAGTCCCCTGCATCTGAGGGTATAATGAGTTGAATGAGGAAAGTATTGGCGCTGGTTATTGTTTTACTATTATTAACTGCTGGCATTTCATCTTTTTTAAAATATAAACTCAATAAAGATCTCTCTGAGCGGATTTATACTCCAACAACACCTATGCCTTCCCCTGTCCCATCGCAGCCAATAACAGAAAGCAAATCGCATGGGTCTCTTTTTGTTCCCTATTGGACGTTATCTGACAATTTGATTGATACAAACGGATTTGAGCAAGTAATTTATTTCGGCATCAAGCCGGATAATCAAGGAATAAATAGAAGCGAGCAGGAAGAGAGGCTGCTTGAAAAGTTTAATGACTTGCTGCCAACAGACACGCAAAGACTGCTAGCTCTTCGTATGACTAAGAGTCAGGAAAATTTGAGGATTCTTAGCGATGAGCTATGGCAGCAAAAAATAATTGATCAGACTATTGAAGTTGCTCAAAAACATAAAATGAAAGGAGTCGTTTTGGATATCGAAATCAGCGCGATTCCTTTTGATTCGTTGATTCAGCAAATAAATAAATTTATAAGGAATTTTTATGTTGCAAGCAAAAAAAATCAACTTTCTTTTACTCTTGTACTATTTGGTGATTCTTTTTACCGCGCTAGGCCTTATGACTTAAAAAGTCTAGCGAAAAACGCGGACGCAATCATGCTTATGGCTTATGACCTGCATAAACCCGGCAGCAATCCCGGCCCAAATTTCCCACTTATTGGCCGCGAGAAATTTGGTTATGATTTTGCGCAAATGATAGATGACTTTCTCAAATTTGTACCAGCGCAAAAAATAACAGTCATCTTCGGTATGTTTGGCTATGATTGGATAGTTAATGAAAAAGAACAGGCTACGCAAGCTGCAAGGGCATTAAGTTTGTCGCAGATAAAACAAAAATTCATTGCCAAATGCGACTTTCCCAAATGTGATGCCGCGCGAAATAAAGAAGCGGCAGAAACCCAGATATTTTATACAGACAACAACGGAAAAAATCATGTTCTTTGGTTTGAAGATATGGAATCTGTTAAACGCAAACAGGAATATTTAAAAACACGCGGGATTACCTCATTCAGCTACTGGGCATATTCATATTTTTAAAGATTGGGTGGTTGAAGGTTATAGTTCTATTTGCTATACTACCTCCATGCCTGCAATACAAAGAAGCGAATTCGCACTAGCCTTAAATCAAGTCGCATCCGAGAGAGGTGTGGATGTTAAAGTAGTTCTGGAAACCGTGAAAAACGCCATTTTGGCCGCATATCGAAAGGATCATCCAGGAATCGAGTTGGAAGAGTACAAGGCAGAACTTAATCCTAATTCGGGAGAAGCGCATATTAAGCATGGCGATCTAGACGTAACGCCGCCAGGATTTGGCAGAATCGCCGCGCAAACAGCCAAGCAGGTAATTCTCCAAAAAATACGTGAGAAGGAAAAAGAAGCCATAATGACAGACTATAAAGTAAAAATTGGATCTCTGGTCAATGGTATGATTTTACGTTTCGCGGGACATAATATCATTATTGACATCGGCAAAGCAGAAGCACTTATGCCCCCTCAGGAGCAAATACCCAATGAGAAATATCATTTAAATCAGCGGTTGGTTTTTTATCTACTTGATATAAAACAGGGCATAAAGACGGAGGAGATAATTGTTTCACGCACCCATAATGGTCTTATCGAGGGATTATTCAAAAGAGAAGTTCCGGAGGTCGGTCAGGGCAGCGTAGAGATTAAAGCAATAGTTCGCGAGCCGGGCAATCGTACTAAAGTAGCTGTTTTTTCCAATCAACCAGGCATAGATCCTGTAGGCTCTTGCGTAGGTCAGAAAGGAGTGCGGGTGCAGGCTATTATTCAAGAATTAGGCGGACTTGAAAAAATTGACATCATTCAATGGTCTCCAGATATTAAGACATATATTGCTCAAGCACTTTCTCCTGCCAAAAACATTCAAATAACATTAAATGAGGATGAGAAGATCGCGCGTGTCGCAGTGCCAAAAGAAGAATTGTCTCTCGCAATTGGAAAAGATGGGCAAAATGTCCGTCTGGCACACAAATTAACCCATTACAGGATTGAGATAGAAGGGAAAGAGGCGCCAGTGCTTGAAGAAGATGTATCGGAAGAGACACCGCTTGCTGAGAAAAGTGAAGATGCAGAAAAAAAATAGTGTAATTTCCAATTTTTAATTTACAATTTTCAATGAAATTTCAATGAATCAATTTCCAATTTTTAAAAAATTCAGGATTTAGAATTCAATGAAAATTAAAAATTTCGAATTGAAAATTTATAGAATCATAAAGGAGTTTGTATTATGGCGAAAGCAGATGTTACTAATCAGACTAAAATCCCATCACAGCAATATCCTCCCGTTGTGGCTGTGCTTGGCCATGTCGATCATGGGAAAACGACCCTACTTGACGCGATTAGGAAAACCTCAATAGCCGCAGCCGAAATTGGCGGGATTACTCAAAAAATTGGAGCCTCATCTATAGATATAATTCATGAAGGCAAAAAGCGTTCAATAACCTTTATTGATACACCAGGTCATGAAGCTTTCTCAAAAATGCGCGGCAGAGGCGCGCAGGCTGCAGACCTGGCATTGTTAGTCGTAGCATCAAATGAAGGGCTAAAGCCTCAAACAAAAGAAAGCATAGAGATTCTAAAAAATACAGACACAAGGTTTATTGTAGTATTTAGCAAGGCTGATTTACCCACCAAAAACCTGGACAAAGTCAAACAAGAACTGCTCAAAGAACAAGTGACCCTGGAAGAATTTGGAGGCCAAATTGCTGCAATTGAAGTTTCAGCAAAAACTAACTTTAATCTCAAAGAGTTACTTGATCTTATTCTTTTAATGTTTGATATTCACGAATCGACGGCAGAACGTCCTCAAATATCCTCACGCTCACCTTTGGAGGGGATAGTTATTGAAAGCAGACTTGATTCAAAAACAGGACCACGCGCGACAATTGTTGTTAAAAACGGAACAGTGAAAATAGGAGACCAAATAGCAACAAGCGAAATAAGCGGTAAAATCCGCAGCATTATTAGTGATCGCGGTCAACGCGTAATGCATGCCACAATAGGAGAAGCTGTTGAAATACTAGGACTTGAAAAAGTACCAAGCGTAGGAAGTATTATCACGCATAGATTAAATAAAGCAAAATCTACGACAGAAACAAAGCTAATACAGCCATTAAAAAGAGAAATTATGTACCAACAAAAATCTGAAGATACCGGTTTATCTGTAATTCTCGCGGCCGACACCCAAGGCTCACTGGAAGCAATCACGAATTGCTTGCCCAAAGAAGTAAAGATAATATTGCAAAAAACAGGCGAGATTTCTGAGGCTGATATTTTACTTGCTAAATCAACCGACAGTATTGCCTTGAGCTTCAATTCCAAGCTCCGTCCGGAAATAATCAGGCTTGCTATGACTGAAAAAGTACTGCTTCGCAATTATACTATAATTTACGAGATGCTTGATGAAGTCAAGGACGCCTTGACAGGAAAATTACAGGCACAAATGGAACAGATTTATGGCCGTGCCAAAGTGCTAGCCAAATTCCCATTTGAAAAAACATTTGCTTTTGGCATACAAGTTACTGAAAGGAGAGTAGCGCGCGGGGACAGAATTCGGGTACTGCGCGGAGAGACTGTTGTGGGCGAAACATCTATATCTTCACTGCGGGTGGGAAAGAATCCTGTATCAAAAGTTGAAAAAGATCACGAAGCAGGCATACTTATAGCTAATCCTATTGACATAGAGGCAGGAGATGTGATACTATCCCATAGTTAGTAAATTTATGCAAAATGAGTTAGTACAGCAAATAAAAGATGAGCTTTCTAAAAATGGGAATGTAGCCATAGTTCTTGGTAAAAATCCAACTGTGGATGAAATGGCCGCAGGGCTCTCATTGTTTTTACTGTTAAATGAAGTAAATAAAAAAGTCACTATCGCATGTCCTACAGAACCTATAGTAGAATTGTCAAATCTGGTAGGCATTGACAAAGTAACTAATAAGCTTGATGGTCAAAGCGGAGATTTAGTAGTTTCTTTTCCATATGTTGAAGGAGAAATTGAGAAGGTCTCCTACACCTTAGAAAAAGGCTTTCTTAATATTATAGTCAAAGCATCCGGAAATAGTCTTAGCTTTGATGAAAAAGACCTAAAATATACTAAAGGAGGAGAAAATCCCAGCTTACTATTCGTCATCGGAGCGCCTAATATAGCTGATTTGGGAGATATTATAAGTTCTGACAAATTACGCGACACAAAAATAATAAACATTGATAATAAACAGGAAAATCAAGGATACGGAGATATAGTCGTTGTATCTACAAATTATTCGTCTGTGAGCGAACAAATTGCTGATCTGGTTCTTTCATTAGGCTTGCGACTTGATAAAGACGTTGCCCAAAATTTATTAAGCGGCATTACTTACGCTACAAAAAATTTTCAAGAAGTGAGCACAAGCCCATTGGCTTTCGAAATAGCTTCTTTACTGATGAGAAGCGGAGCGCACAGGCAATCAATTGCCGCAAATTCCCGTCAGATTCATAAATTAACAGGGGAGGAATTAAGACATCAGGTAAAACCTGAAAATAAGAGATCCAGATTCCCCGTAATT
>CAZJRC010000007.1:11759-21010 GCA_964548495.1 uncultured Gammaproteobacteria bacterium
AACAATTAGCGCCAAATGATTGGCTAAATCCTAAGGTTTATAAAGGTTCGTCTAATTTTTAAACACTTCGAATAAGCCCCGCGAAATAAACAGAATCAGGTTATTTGAAAAATGGTTCTATTTATGTATAATAGATTTAATGATGTCGAAATTAGAATTTACCTCTCTGAAAATCGGCGGCATGGCGGGACAAGGGATAAAATCAGCGGGACTTATGTTTGCAAAACTCGCAACCCGCTCAGGTTATCACATCTACAACTATACTGAATATCCATCACTCATCCGCGGAGGACACAACGCGATGCAAATTTGTATATCTAAAGAAAAAGTTATGGGACCAAGCATGAGAACAGACTTACTGGTAGCGCTGAACCAGGAAACAATCACGAAACACTTACATGAGCTACAGCCTGGAGCTGGAATTATTTTTGATAAGGACAAGAAATTTGATTTTTCAATAGTAGATAAGCAAATAAATATTTTTCTTGTCCCCTTATCAAGATTGGCTAAAGAAGCAGGAGGGCAGGAATTGCTTATAAATACGGTCGCTATAGGAGTCGCGGCGGCCCTGTTAGGCGGAGAATTAAAAACGCTCAAAGAATTAATCGCTGCAGAATTTTCGGATAAAAAAGCAGAGATTGTAGAGATGAATTATAAAGCAGTGGAGTCCGGCTACAATTTTGCAACCGATAATTTTAAAGATAAATTGCAAAATAAACTGAAAGCGATACCAAACGTGACACCTAAAATGGTTGTCAATGGCGATGAAGCAGCGGCTCTTGGGGCAATTAGCGCGGGTATGCAATTTGCTTCCATATACCCTATGACTCCAATTACGGGCATTCTGCACATTTTTGCTGCATATCAACAAAAATATGGTTTTATCTACAAGCAACCTGAAGACGAAATCTCTGCAATTAATATGGCTATTGGAGCGTCTTACGCTGGCGTGCGCGCTTTGACTGCTACCTCAGGAGGCGGTTTTTGCCTCATGACTGAGGGGTATGGATTGGCCGGTATGACCGAGACGCCTATTGTTATAATCATGGGTATGCGCGCTGGTCCGGCAACTGGCTTCCCGACATGGAGCGAGCAGGGAGATTTACGGTTTGTGCTTCATGCTCATCAAGGAGATTTCCCCAGAATAGTACTTGCCCCAGGAGATGGACAGGAAGTCTTTGACCAGACGATGCAAGCGTTTAACCTGGCAGAAAAATACCAAACGCCGGTTCTGATCCTGGTTGATAAAAATATTTGCGAGGATGATCAAAGTTTTGAGTTTTTTGACGTTTCCAATTATAAAGTTGATCGGGGTAAATTCATTAACAATCAAGTTAATGACTATAAAAGATACGAGCTTGTAGAAGATGGCATATCGACACGCACTATTCCCGGCACAGGCAATTTCTTCCTCGCCAATTCTGATGAACATAATAATTACGGATATTCTAATGAAGAAGCTGATAATCGTAATGAGCAGCACGGTAAAAGAATGAAAAAACTTGATACTTGTGAAAAAAATGATATGCAAGCGCCTCTTCTTTATGGACCTGAAAATGCTGATCTGACTATTGTATCCTGGGGGAGTAATAAAGGCAGTATAATACAAGCCATGAGCGAATTTCCAAATGTAAATTATTTACATATCACATGGATGAATCCTTTCCCAAGTATCGCGGTAAAGAAAGTGTTGTCAAAAGCAAAAAGTTTACTGCATATTGAAAACAACTACACAGCCCAACTTGCCGGTCTGATACGCGAGAAAACAGGCATAGAGATAAAAGATAAATTACTAAAATACGATGGACGGCCATTTTTTGTTGAGGAAATAAGTGAAAAGTTAAAAAAGGCTTTGAAAGCTTAACTTTAATTATGCCAACATTGTCAGAATTACAAACGCCATATTTTCCAACCTGGTGCCCGGGATGCGGCAACTTTACGATCTGGGCAGCTTTTAAAAATGCATGCGTGAAGATGGGTTGGGATAATACCAATTCTGTATTAGTCGCTGGAATTGGCTGCCATGGTCACTTGGTCAATTATACCAAGCTGACGGCTTTTGAAGGACTGCATGGCCGCGCTCTGCCAGTGGCTACAGGCATCAAACTGGCAAATAATAGGCTTAATGTTTTTGTATTTACAGGCGATGGGGACTCTCTAGCTGAAGGAGGTAATCATTTTATGCATACTTGCAGGCGTAATCACGATATAAAAATTTTTCTGCATGATAATGCCATATATGGATTGACAACCGGACAAGCTTCGCCCATGTCGCCCCATGGCTTTATAAGCAAATCTACGCCCGATGGCAATCCAGACGATCCTGTTTCACCGCTTACTATAGCTATCGCAGCCGGCGCGACCTTCGTGGCTCGAGGGTTTGCTGGAGATATACCGCAACTCACAGAATTATTTATAAAAGCCAATCAGCACCGAGGCGTTGCGCTTTTGGATATTTTACAGCCCTGTGTTACATTCAATAAAGAATATAGTCATGCCTTCTATCGCGAAAATGCATACTATCTAGGACAGGAACATGACGCGACAAATAGAGCTGAAGCGTTTAAACGCTCTGTGGAATGGGGTCCGAAAAAGATTGCCTTAGGAGTTTTGTATCAAGTAAATCAACCAACATATGAATCTCAGATACCACAAATTGCCAGTAAGCCGCTTATAGAAAATTCTCCAGTTCGTAAAAACTTGACAGAACTCTTCAAAAAATACACTTAAATTATTCCCCTTGACGAACAACGTACAGAAGCGCTTTAATAAAGATAGCCTTATTAAAAAGGGGGTGATGGATATGATCGATAAAAAGTTATTACACATAGTATCTTTTGCGTTAGTTATTTTGGGCGCAATTGATTTAGGATTATATGGTATATTTGGCGGTAATGCAGATATTATTAGCTCTGTATTTTCGAATAACTTAAGTTACTTTGGCGCAATACTATATGCCTTAATCGGAGCAGCAGGAGTATATTTGTTGCTAACACATTCTTCTGACTGTAAAGCCTGCGGGAAGAAATAGTAATTATTAGCGTATTTAAACGATCTCGCGTGAGCATGAGTGAGATAATATAATAGAATTGGTTGTAAAAAATATAGTGATATTTTAGCTATTGGCAAAATATCTGTGCATAGATATTTAATATAAATTATATTTGTATATTGACACATATACAAAATTTTTGTTATTTTGAATATGTGTAATAAATTCTTATATTTTACAACTGGATTAAGTTATATTTAATTTTTTATCCTATATAAATTATGGTGAAAATAATTGGTATTATTCAAAGGGGTGATGAAATATTGCTCTATTATACTTTTAAAAAGGGAGATAAAATATTCTTTAAAACAGTCGCGAGTAGGGATGGATTCTCGTTTGAAGGAAAATCGCAGTATGTAATCATAAGCGATGAAAAGAAAAAAGAAGACAATAAATATGATTGGATCAGTTTGTCAGCAATAATTCAAAAAAATGGCTACTTCATCACATATGGCTCTGAGGGGAAAACTAATACCGGACTAAATGTCGCATTCTCTGAAGACCTAATTCATTTTACAAAAATAGGAAAAGCCTCCCCTATTAAAGAACCAATGGCGGTTGTACCTTTGATGAAGTTTAGAAATAGATTCATCTGTTATTTTGGAACAGACGCAATAAAACTCGCCTACTCAGGCGACTTCAAGCAGTGGAAAATTGAAGAATTAACCCTTCTTGCTCCTAGAAAAGGCTTTTTTGATGACTCGAATTTAGAGGCAGGTACTGTATTTACTGATGGAGACCAAATTATATTAATTTATTATGTAAAAAAACCTATTGGCAATACTTTACGCTATATTGCCGGGGCAGCAATATTTAGCAAAAAAAATCCTTCTGAATTAATAAGCAGATCGGACGAGCCTATTTGGGAGTTTCCAAAACCAATGAGTAGTGAAAAAATTAAACCGCTTGGGTGTGTTAAGTTCAAAGACCAGTTAATATTCTACTGGCTGCTGGGGGAGGACAATATTTATGCTTCTTCATGCCCCTTTCCATTTAAACATCAAGGCTTAAAAAGTAAGATTATTGCTCAACTTAAACGGTTTAGAAGTAATCCGATTATAAAGCCTATTACGCATCATCCGTGGGAAGCTCGAGCTACATTTAATACGGCTGCTATATATGAAGACGGTAAAGTGCATTTTGTCTATCGCGCGCTTGGCGACCGCGATTTATCAGTACTTGGGTATGCTTCCAGTAAAGATGGGATACATATTGATGAGCGATCAGATGATCCTATTTATATTCCGCGGGAACCTTTTGAGACTCCCGGAGGGCAAGTTTATGCCAGTTTTGCTGATCATTACGCTTCTGGCGGCGGCTATGGGGGGATTGAAGATCCCAGGATCACAAAGGTGGACGGCAAGTTCTATATGACATATGTTGCTTTTGATGGATCTAATCCCCCCAGAGTCGCCCTGACTTCAATCAAGACCGATGATTTTCTCAATAAAAGATGGGATAAATGGGAACGGCCCAAACTTATTTCTGCCCCAGGCATGGTAAATAAAAACGCGGTTATTTTCCCTGAGAAGGTGAGAGGGAAATATGTCGTATTTCATAGAGTTTTCCCTAATATTCTAATAGATTTTGTTGATGATTTGGAATTTAATGACTATTTAAAAGGCCAGTATATTATTACACCGCGAAAAGGTAATTGGGATAGCAAGAAAATTGGCGCAGGAGCGCCTCCGATTAAAACTAAAGACGGGTGGCTGTTTATTTATCAGGCAGTTGGACATCAAGATTCAAGCAGATATAAAATCGGGGCTATGATGCTTGATCTCAATAATCCTACAAAAGTATTATATAGATGCAATATGCCAATTATTTCGCCTGACATGCACTATGAAAATGAAGGACACAAAGCAGGAGTGGTCTATCCTTGCGGAGCAGTGGTGAAAGACAATAATTTATTCGTCTATTATGGAGGAGCAGATACTGTCACTTGCGCGGCTAGCGCAAATTTAAACACTTTTTTGAATGAATTGAAACACAGTCAAGAACCCAAACTTCAGCAGGTCAAATTTGCATATAATTAAGCAATGATAAAACTGCAGCGTTTTTCCGGCAATCCAATACTCAAAACTAATACCGATAATTTATGGGAGGCAGACGCGGTATTCAATGGCAGCGTAGTTAAAACAGACAATAAATATCACATGGTTTACCGCGCTCAATCCTCAACTCAAAATCACCAGGGGATTTCCATGAAGGTTTCATCAATAGGTTATGCTCAAAGCAGTGATGGCGTAAATTTCGGAGAACATAAATTGCTTTTATCACCAAAGGAGGATTGGGAAATCTTCGGATGCGAAGACCCTAGAATAACTTTTATTAACGGAAAATATTATATTTTTTATACTGCTGTATCTGTCTATCCTTTCGCGGCCTACGGCATAAAACTAGGACTTGCCACCACTTCTGATTTTATAAACTTTGAGAAACATCCTGTTACCACGTTTAATTCAAAAGCTATGGGGCTTTTCCCGGAAAAAATTCAGGGCAAAATGGCTGCTTTACTTACAGTCCATACAGACATTCATCCCGCGAAAATCGCCCTGGCACAATTTGACCGCGAAGAGGATATGTGGTCACCTGTATTCTGGGATAATTGGTACGAGAATATTAATGAGCACATTATTCATCTCCTGCGTGATTTACGTGATCAAATAGAGCTGGGCGCGCCTCCGATTAAAACCAAAGAGGGTTGGCTGGTTATTTATTCTTATATTAAAGATTATCTGTCAGACGATAAAAAGTTTGGTATTGAAGCTGTGCTTTTGGACGAAAAAGACCCAAGAGTAATACGAGGACGAACTGAATATCCTCTTATGCTGCCGGAGGCTGAATATGAGTTAAAAGGCGATGTGCCAAATATTGTGTTTCCATCCGGCGCGCTGATAGAAGACGATACCCTATCTGTTTATTATGGAGCGGCAGATACCAGAATTTGTGTGGCTACTTGTTCTTTATCCGGATTATTAGATAGTATATTGCCACAAAAAAAAACTTTTGGCATAAATTATCATGAATACGACTACAAATTAGTTCGCTTTGAAGGCAATCCGATTATCTCCCCTATCCCGGAGTTGGATTGGCAAGCTAATGGCACATTCAATCCCGCGGCAATTTATGAAAATGGCAAGGTACATATTCTATATAGAGCTCAATCCAGGGATGGTACGTCAACATTTGGCTATGCTGTAAGCAGCGACGGGCTTAATATTGATGAAAATCTAAATTATCCTGTATATATTCCACGTGAAGAATTTGAAAAAAAACCGCATCCATCCGGCAACTCGGGTTGTGAAGATCCACGAATTTCAAAAATCGGAGATCGTTTTTATGTTCTTTATACCGCTTATAATGGCGTTAGTTCACCGCGAGTAGCAATGAGTTCAATCAGTATTAACGACTTCTTGTCCAGGCGTTGGAATTGGGACAAACCTAAGCTTATTTCTCTTCCCGGAGTTGATGATAAGGATGCCTGCGTAATTGAAGGCAAAATTAAAAATACTTATATTTGGTTTCACCGCCTTGGAGATTCGATTTGGATTGAAACTACAGATCAAATGAATCTTGGCGAAAACAACGCGCTTGCCGGAAACGTCCTTGTATATCCGAGAAGAAATAAATGGGATAATCTCAAGCTTGGCATTGCCGGACCTCCTATGGAAACTAAAGAGGGATGGCTACTTCTTTATCATGGAGTTTATCAGGCCGGATCAGTTTATAAAGTCGGTGCTATGCTTTTGGACTTGTATAATCCCGCAAAGGTACTAGCAAGAATTGACAACCCTATTTTTGAGCCGGAAATGTCCTACGAACTTGAAGGACAGGTGCCAAATGTTGTTTTCCCTTGCGGAGCAGTTATCATCAAAGACCATCTCTATGTATACTATGGAGGAGGAGATAGGGTCACAGGCGTAGCAAGCATACCCGTAGAGAATCTGCTGAAAAAGCTTCTGGGAAGATGATTCCCAAGCCATAGCTTTCTATGTTATAATAGAAACTATGACCTTCCTTGATAAATACGCCATTCTCAAAAAATCCATCCCAGTTCCGGCTTTAACAAGTGATTCATATACGGTTGATTGTGAATACTCTGATTATTCTTATAAAAGCAAAAATTGTTATTATTGTTATAATTCCAATGAACTTTTAGACAGTATCTATACTATAATGGGCTGGGGTAATAAATTAATTGATTGCGATTTTGTAACTGAATCAGAAAAATGCTATCAATGCGTTGATTGCACAAAATCCTACAACTCTACGTATCTAATAGACAGTAATAGCTCTTCCGATTGCCACTTTTCTGCTTTTTTAAATTCCTGTTCTGATTGCTTTGGTTGCGTAGGGCTAAAGAACAAAAAATACTGCATTCTAAATAATCAACTTACCAAAGACCAATACGAAAAAGCGGTCAGAGAAATCAAAAAAGAGTTGGAGTGGAGATAATGATTAGTAAACTAAAAATATTATCAAGCAAAAAACAGGAACTGGAAAAACTTCTTCCCCTCCCGCCGGAATTATTACAAAACCTTGAAGATTGGTTTAAGGTAGAACTGACTTATTCTTCAAACGCCATAGAAGGCAATACCCTCACGCGGATTGAAACCGCGGAGGTACTTGAACGGGGAACTAACGCCATAATTCCGAAAAAACCTCTAAAAGACATACTCGAAGCAATTAATCACGCAAAAGCCTTAGATCATATTAAGCAACTTGCCGCAAAACGAAAAAGCCATCAATTTATTACTGAAGATGATATAAAAAAAATCCATAAAATTATTTTAAGTGGCATAAACGATAATTGGGCAGGTATTTACAGACGGACAGAAGTATTTATACGCGGGTCAAATACCGAATTTCCACTGCCAAATAAAATTCTAAGCGCAATGCGGGAATTTATAAATTGGCTGCAAGTTCAGCAGGAAAATCATCCTGTCAGAATCGCATCTGAGGCGCATTTCAAATTTGTAAGCATCCACCCTTTTATTGATGGTAATGGGCGAACAGCCCGATTACTGATGAATTTAATACTAGTAATCCATAACTATCCAATGGCGGTAATTAAAAACGAAGAAAGGACTCAATATCTTGCTACATTTGATCAAACACGGGAAAATGGTAATTTACAGCCTTTCTATGATTTAATAGAAACATCAGTTGAGCGATCTTTAGATGTTTATATAAAAGCCGCTAGAGGAGAATCTTCAGCGCTCGAGCCATTTCACAATAAATAAATAATTTTCTATTAACTAAATAGGCTCATCTTTCAACCTCAATAACCAACCGATGAAAGTTGATAAAGGATGAAGAAAGAACCAAGCGATAAAAAGTATAATGTAAAGATCGATACTTAGCTTGATATATACAGAAGTAAATAATATTCCCCCCAAAATATAATCAATTTGATCCGCCGGGAACCACGATTTGCCCGCGGAAATATTAAATTGTCTTTTGAAAAAACTCTTTAACGCGTCTCCAAACAGAGCGCCAAATCCAGCCAAAAATCCAAGAAGAGTTGGATTTATCGTATTATAATCAACCAAAGAAACATCTTTGAAAAATTGAAAGCTATTATACAAAATAGTTTGTAAATATACAGTCACAATACCCGCGGCGATTCCGGCAATAAGACCACGAACTGTTTTGTGATCACCAAATATTCTTTTATGACGGAACTTCTTAAAGCAATCTATGGGAAAGACAAATTTTTCTAAAACCGGAATTTTCTTCGCCAGAATCGGCGCCAAATTACCGAATCCTACGGGAAGAAAAAACCAGAGAACAGAGAGTATGGTATTCATTGCCTCTACTATATACCATATGAGGATTATTTTAAACCAGCAGGAACTTTCAGATACAATTTGCAATTGCTTACAAAATAGTGAGAGAATAGAAGTCATAAATGATTAAATACTTAAATTCTGTAGAAAAAATCAAACCTGAAAATCTAAAAGGATTTTTTGTCGGATGGATTAATCCTCCAAGTCCTGAAACGCTTTATAAATTGCTAAAAGAAAGTGATGAATTTGTCGCGGCATACGATGAAGAAGCAGACAAAATTATTGGCTTCATCACAGCAATTACGGATAAGGTTTTAAGCGCGTATATTCCGTTAGTTGAAGTTCTTCCTTCTTATCGGAATAAAGGCGTAGGCCAAGAGCTAATGCAAGAAATGCTTAATAAG
>CAZJRC010000008.1:0-13631 GCA_964548495.1 uncultured Gammaproteobacteria bacterium
AAGGCGTAAGGATTTTTCTCAACAAGTAAGCCGGTTTGGTTGTTCTTTATAGAGTCTCTTAAGCCTACGACATCATATCCTACAGCAGGTGTTCCTAAAGATGCTGCTTCTATCACATTGAGCCCCCAGCCTTCCCTGATAGAGGGGTGGATAAGTATCCAAGCTCTTTGCAGTAATTCGTTTTTTTTATTTTCCGAAACAAAGCCAAAACATTCTACTGCAAGGGTAAGTTTTTTTTCGTTAATTATTCTTTTAATTTTTATAAGGTATTTCTGAGTGATTGCTTTTCCGATAATCCATAATTTTACGCTTGGGATTTTTTTATATACTGCTGCAAACGCGGATATTCCGTCTTCTATGCCTTTGTCTGGAGAAATTTGTCCCAGATAAATAAGCGTTGGATTTTTTTCTTTTTGATAATTTAATATATTGTTTACGACTTGGGTCCCATGATGTATTATATGAATTCTTTTTTTATCAAGTTTATATTTTATTAATTCTTGCGCTATAGATTCGGATCCTGTTATGAATGGCACTTTTTTATATGGAATAAAAAAGAGCGGTTCAATCAGGTATCCTAATAAACTTAGCGGGAAAATGGCGTTTTTGAACCACGCGTTTTTCGCAGGTTCGTTAATGAGCGCGATGATTTTACGCGTCTTGATGTAAAGCGGCGTAAAGAATGGCAAGAAATGAAAACAGTCGATAATTATGCTTGGCTGTCCAGTCATGTATTGCTTGAGATACATGTACACCCATATGTGTACAGTGAAATGCGTTCCTCTCCTGATTATTTTTATTCCGTTGATTTCTTCATTCTTTGGCGCGTTTTTGAAGCTTGAGGCGAACCAGGTTACACGCGCACCTTTTTTTACCCAAAATTTAGCATGTTCCATTAGAGATATTTCCGCGCCTCCCGCCAAGGGATGCTTGGGATCCCGCCAATTAAGTATTACTATATTTATTTGATTTGATAGAGCAGGAAAGGCAGCTGGATAAGTGTTAGGATATATGGCTTGTATTACTTCATTTACTGTAATCATTTCCATCCCGCCTACAACATCTTTTGGAACATATCTTTTCAAGTCATATCTATACCAGGGCGCACTGCCTTTTGCTCTTATAAGCGTTACTAATTTTTTGTTAAATGGAAGACTCCATTTTTCATTGGTTGACGCCCATAG
Organism: uncultured Gammaproteobacteria bacterium; assembly: GCA_964548495.1. Classification (GTDB taxonomy): domain Bacteria; phylum Patescibacteriota; class Microgenomatia; order Levybacterales; family UBA12049; genus JAHIGH01. Next base: position 1,185 of record CAZJRC010000008.1, read on the forward strand.
GGTTATTATTTTTTTATTAAGAGCTACTGCTAAATGACCGAAGCCATTGTCGTTGCAGATTAGCAGGTTTATCTGATTGAGCAGTCCAATGGCTAGCGAATATAATTTATTACCTATATCTATTTCATCCGGGCCGCTGAATATCAATATTTTTTTCTTTTTTTGAATAATCAGGAATTTAATTATTCGCGCGTAGTTTTCAATCGGCCACCGTCTGAGAAGCGCGGCAGGGGAGATGGTTGAGCCGGGATGGATACCTATAATATCCTTTTGATTCCAATTCAGGCTTGCTAAATATTTTTTTCCAAAGACTATGTCTCTATTATTTAAAATTAGATCGTATTTTAAATCTTGTTTATTTATTTTTTTCTCCCAATCTATATTGAATGCTTTCAGTAAATTTAAATTGTTAAATAGATTGTGCTTATCCTCATCTACGGGAATTAAATCTGTTTCAAGAAAATTACATTCGGGAATAAAACCTGTCTTGAATTGGTGGGCGATTCTTTTTTTCGCTCCGATAAGCCATTGGACTATGTGGTATTCACGCCTGTAGGAAGGAAAGATCAGTATTGAAACATCGTATTTTTTCTTGCGTAATGATATGATCTGAAAAATTCCTTTTGACGGGTTTTCGTTATATAGGGATAGTTTATAAACATTGTCGACATTTTTGTTATTCTCATAGATATATTTCACTCCTTCAAACATGCAAGCGACATCAATATGGATGTCCGGTTTTTCCTTTTTTAACAGGTTTATCATTGGAGTTGCCATTAAGGCATCTCCGATAGCAGGTAGACAAAGAATCAAAACTCTCATAGCTTTTGGATTATTTTAATCGTATCTTATTTATTATGTTTGTGGTTGAATGTCCTTTTATCCATTTAAGGATATGTATTTTTCCACCATTGCGCTCTACAATTTCTTTTTCAATACAATTTTCTCCCCAATCTGGTCCATTGCAATGTATGTCGGGTTTTATTTTATTAAGGATTGTAAGGGGGGTGATTTCGTCAAAAACGCAAACAAAATCAACCTTTTCCAGAGCAGCGATAATGTTTGAGCGTTCAGCTTGATCCAGGATGGGTCTATTTGGCCCTTTATAAGCTCTTATGGAGGAGTCGCTATTGAGAAGAATTATTAAAATATCTCCTTGTTTTTTTGCTTCTTCAAGCGAGAGAATATGTCCTTTGTGGATAAGATCAAAGCTGCCGTTGTAGGTCACAATTTTCTTACCGCTTTTTTTTAATTTCTCGACAATTTTTAGAATTTCACTTCGCGTTTTAATTTTTTTATTCATCAGCGTTGACTTTCTTGCTTTCTTCAATTCGATAGGTATCTTTTTCCGCGTGGTGCGTGCTTACTTCAATCATTAATGAGTCTTCCAAGCCTTTAAATCTGTGCTTTATTTTTACGGGAATACGGATAAAATTGCCAGGGCCAAAATTTTTTAATTCACTTTCCATTTCCATGAGAATAAGACCTTTTGTTACGATAAACATTTCGTCTTTCAGTTTATGATAGTGGAGGCTGGATTGGAATCCTTTTTTGATAAATAGTAATTTGCAACAATACTTCTCATTATTTTCAAGCCATTTTTCATATCCCCACAGTTTAGGAATTATATTTATTTGATCTATGTGGTTTTCTGTTTTTAAGTTTGCTTCTAGTTCCTTGATTGTGAGCGTGGCAGTGCCAGTTTTTTTAACCACAATACCAGCCGCGAGATTTGCCAGTAAAGCCGAGGTAAATAAATCTAATTTACATAGTAGACCCAATGTGGCAACTGAGATAACTGTATCTCCGGCTCCAGTCACGTTGTATACCTGTGCTTGTTCTATCGGCAATTCTATTGACTGCCCATTTTTATAGAATATAGTTATTCCTTTATCGCCTTTTTTTAGCAGAATATCGGTTTTGTAATAATTAACCAGTACTTTTCCGGTTTCATAGACATCCTGTTTCGAAGTCATTTCTCTTGCTTCTTTCAGATTGGGAGTGAGTAAATCGACGCCTTTAAAAAAAGCCTGGTTTATAGGTTTTATATCTGCTGTTATTAGCTTTTTATTTTTTTTGGCGTTTGCTATTATTTTTTGTACTAGGCTTTTTGAAAACAGACCTTTGCCATAATCGGAAAGAATAATTCCATCGCATTTTGGAATTTCTTTCTTAATTAATTTTAGCAGCTCCCCTTCCTCTTTCATGGTTAAATTGTTTGTATTTTCCGTATCGACTCTCAATATTTGGTGTATCCCTGAAATAAATCTGTGCTTTACTGTTGTGGGTTTCGATTTTGTTGAAATAAATTTATGGTTAATTTTATTGAGTTGCAGTTTTTCAATAAGTCTTTTTCCATTCTTGTCTTGCCCGATTATGCCAAATGCCGTGACTTTTGCTCCAAGAGCAGCTAAATTATTAGCAACATTGCCAGCTCCGCCAAGGGTTGAATTCTTTTCAACTATGTTGAGAATTGGGATTGGTGCTTCAGGTGAGACTCTTGAAACGTCTCCAACTGTGTATTTATCAAGCATGAAGTCGCCAATAATAAGTACATGTTTGGCGGCAAATTCATTCAAGCTATTTTTTAAGTTAATTTTTGTACGCATTGATTGTATACTTATGTTTTAGTCTGTTTTTGTTTAGATTATTTGTTTGTGTATAATATTTAATTATTTTTAATCTATAAAGTAAAGCAAATGTATCCCATAACATCATGAAAATAATCTTCCAAAAATTTGTTGTATTTATTGTTGATTTGGCTTTATTAAAATTGATTTCTATCGGCGCTTCAAAAATCCTAGTGTATCCTAAATAGTAAGAAACTGCCAACATCTCAACGTCGAAGGCATAGCTTTTGATTAGGAGTCTGTACAGAACATCCCGGATAACCTTTCTTTTGAAAAATTTGATACCTACTTGCGTATCCCGAATTTTAAAGCCAAAAAGCGCTCTAGTCAATAATCTATATCCACCGGAAAGGATTTTTCTCCATAGAGGATAGCCATACACTTTGGATACGGGGTGAAGTTTGGAGCCAACAATGATATCGGCGTTATACCATTCCATATGATTGAGAAGCATTGATAAACCAGACGGGTGGATGTCCATGCCGGCATCAATAAAGCCGATTATATCTCCTTTGGCGTGCAACATGCCGAAACGTACGGCATGGCCTTTGCCTTGATTTTGTTCATAGGAAAGTATTTTTATTGCCGGAGAAGGGCGCGGGAGCAATGTTTTGCGTATTGAACTCTTCGCGCCATCAATAACAACAATTATTTCGTATTCGTATCCCAGCGTGTTTAAAGATTGTTGGATTTTTTTTAAATCTTTTGATATTGTTTTTTCTTGTTTGTAAGCAGGTATTACGATTGACAGAAACATCTCCTCAGTATAACAATACTTTTTGCTAATTTAAATAGGATAGCATAGAATTTAGTTGTGAGTCGCAATTTGAAAACACATAATTTTTTTCATTATCTTGTAACTATTTTGGTTTATCTGGCGAAGGGGATCATGGGTGAATCTGTATGGTTAGTTGTTGGAGTAGGCGGGTTTTTTATTTATCAGAAAGCAAGTACACCATACGATTTGGTTATAGGTATGCCGTTGGTCGTGATTAGTGTTGGATTTATTGTGAATTTGATCTTGAGTGAATTACTAGCAGTTTTTTCCCCGAAATATAATAAAGAAGTATGTGTGATTTGTAATTAAAATACTTTATACTAATCAGGTATGGCGGATTTCCTATTTTTACAGAATCCTGTTAGTAAAAAATGGGTTATTCAGGATCCGAACCGTTCAAAACGGCCAAATGTGGGGCATAAAGCAGAGCAAGCATGCCCTTTCTGTGTTGGCCGGGAAAATGACGGTCAGGAATTATATCGGATAGGAGGAAACCGCGGGGATAGCAATTGGCAGATGAGGGTGATCGCGAATAAATTTCCTTTTGCTGCCATTCACGAGATCGTGATTCATTCGCCGGATCACCATAAAAATTTTGAAGAATTACCTTTGGGACATATAGAGCTTATATTGCAAGCATACTTAGAGCGCTATCGGCAACATAATAAAAGGGGACAAGTATATATATTTCATAATAGAGGAATTAGAGCTGGCGAGAGTATTCCGCATCCGCATACGCAAATTGCAGTAGTGCCGTTTAATGTGAAAATGGATATACCTACTCTAGATTTGGGTATTTATCGCTTTATAGGAAATAGATCTCAAATCTCATCCGTCAGCCGACGGATCAAATCTCAAAGCAACAACTCAAATTTCAAAATTATTAAATTTGAATTCTTAACCTCATTGCTTCGTAGGAGAAATGATATTGAAAGGATGTCGATTGATGATTTTGTTGAGACTAAACATTTTCTTATATTTTGTCCTGAAGCATCGCAGTGGTCTGATGAAGTATGGGTCGCGCCGGTTAGGCCTAATACGTGTTTTGGCGATATAACTAATGAGGAGATTACAGACTTGGCTTTTTGCATACAGAGGCTTATTGAAATTTTTGATATGCGGCATGGACATGAATTTCCGTTTAATTTTTATATTTATCCTGGCGAGAATTGGTATCTGCGGATAATTCCCCGCGTTAAAACACTGGGCGGCTTCGAAATAGGTACAGGGATCATGGTTAATACACAGAATCCTGCTGAAACTTTTGCTTTTATCAAGGAACATTTTTTCGAGCCGAATTTGTATAAAATACGCATCGCGCAACAGGCGGATTATTGGAAGAGCGTGTAATTAATCTAGCTGATTGGCGATAGGGAATTGTTCTATTTATTAAGTTTTATTTTACCGGTTTTTATTAAGCGATGAATGGAGTTTTGAATTGCCTTAGTCTTCTTATTAAGAAGATTCGCAATATCGCGGTTGCGCAATCCCTGATTGCGTAATGCTTCAACCTGTATATCGAGGTTGGTAATAGCTTCGCTTCGAGTTTTACCTTTTGGATGCGGCTCTATTCTACCGCTAGCAATTAAGCGACTAGCTGATTGTTCAATGTCTGAAAGATTTTTGTTAATCAGATCCGCAATCTCAAAATTATGCATGCCATTTTTTCTTAATTGCTCTACTTTAATATCCAGTTGAGTCTTGTCTTCAGCTGTAATTCTTCTGCTAGTCTTACGTTTTTTTATTTGTTTATACTGAGTCATATTTTCCATAATTGTTTTGATATTTAATCGTATATGAACTTTTTTTTCTATTGAATTAAATTGATCTGCTAATTTATTCCAAGCTTCGATGACCAGTTGTTTATTTTTATAGTCCCTGGGAAGGTATGGGGCGATTGCTTTAGTTATCTCAAGAAGCGTATAAATTGAGCCGGCGTAAGGATCATTATTCGCGGTTTGTTGATGTAGCGCATCTATGTAGGCAGAAAATACAGTTGTTTGATTAGATTTGATGATGGGCGTCATGATTTCGTTTAGACGACTCCTAATGCTTTCATTGTCAGTTATAACTTCAAAAGCCGCATCACGTCTATTTGTGATTTCAGGCGATCCTTCTTCTGCCAGATTCATAAAAATTGTCCTTATAAAATCTGGCTGCATACCGGGACAATCGTCAAGTTTAGACGCAATATGTTTTAAAATTAGATTTTTAGACTTGCCTTCGGTAAATAATCCGTTTTGAATTATCTCGTTGTTCAAAATGTTATTTGCCAACCGAGTGCCTTGAGACAGCTCTTCATGAGCTATGCTATCTTTTGTTAATCGAAGGGGTTGATTTGAAATATTCAGTTTTTCTACAGCCATAGGAATAATAGGCATTTTATCATTAAATGAGTCCTATAGCAACTTTTATGTATAAGTGGAATTTATTCGGTTTTTTGTTGAATGCCAAGAAGCCACAATACGGCTTCTTTTTTATAACGCCTATCGCCGCGGGAGTTGATGCGGATGGCCGGTAATTTGCCTCTTTTGCCCCAGCGTTTGATTGTGAGAGGGGAGACTCTGAGGATTTCCGCTACTTCACGCACAGTCAGTAAATCAGGTAGATTATCTATTGATATTTTGGTAGATTTTACAGCAGCAGTCATGTGATAGTTATTTTTTATTATCCTTGATTCAATCGGGATCAATATAGATAATAAGTATATATAAAGTAACAAACTATAACAGGATTGTCAAGGGTTAAAAAAGCAAGGCGGTTTGTTCGATTAGTTGGTGTTTGAAAATAAGAAAGCGGCTGATATGATAGAGTAGCTTAGCTGGATCGCTCAAGCTTATCAAAAACAATTATTATGAAACACAAGCCAGTTATTATAGAAGATATGCCAAACAGTGTACCCCAGAAAATTACGTTTGAGAGTAAGAGCGTAATTCCTCCGCCAAAGAGTATAACAGATATTATTGATATAAGTATTAATTTAATATTTTGTAAATTTTTTTCGCGTATAATGATTGGTATTATTATGTTTACAATTAAATATAGCGATTATAGATTAAAGAAATATTAAATGAGATTTTTAATAATCTTTTAATAATTTTTTAATAATCTTTTAATAATATTAAAATGTATGAGGCTTTTACTGGTGGATGATGATAAAGATACCGCGCTTACGATTAAGGAAGAGTTAGCGAGAAACTACATTACAGATATTGCTTTCAATGGAGAAAACGGTGAATATCAAGCCTACATCAACGAATATGATTTAATTATTCTTGATCTGCTGTTGCCGGACATAAATGGCATAGAAGTGTGTCGGAAAATAAGGAGAAATGGCATCAAGACTCCGATTTTAATGCTTACGGGACACAGTGAAATTCAGAATAAGATTACTGCTCTTGATTCAGGAGCCGATGATTATCTTACAAAGCCTTTCGATATTAGCGAACTTTTGGCACGTATAAGAGCTATCTTGAGACGTCAAACTGATACTTTTACCTCCAATACACTTGCTGTAGGTAATTTAGAGATAAATCTTGATAAAAAAACCGTGACAAGAGAAGATAGATCAATTTTTTTGAGACGCAAGGAATTTGACTTATTAGAATATCTAGTGCGTAATCGCGGAAAAGTCCTTTCTAGAACGATGATTTTGGATCATGTTTGGGAGAATGTAGATAATCCCGGAACAAATACCATAGATGTACACATTAAATATTTAAGAGATAGAATTGACCGGCCGTTTGATAAAAAACTTATAAAGACAATCAGAGGGTTCGGATATAAGATTGAGACATAAAAGATGATGACAGATTATGAAAGGAGGTGAAAATTAATGAAAAAATTAGTAAAGAAGATTCTTATGGACAAAAAAGCCAGAAGTTCCCAAAGAGTAACTAAACTTGCTTTAGGCGCAGATGCCGGCGTGCCTTGGAATTAATAGTTAAAAGAGCTATAATAGACAGTAGTTTTTAGCAAGCTTATCCGCCTCTGTCACAAGACAGATGGCGGATGGGTGGGTTTTATAAATGCGTTATCTTGGTTTTTATGTTAAATGGTAAACAGTTTTTTATAAATATATTTAAACCAAGAGCGATTACTGAAGACGCAAAAAGGCGTGAATATATTCTTAATATTTTACTTTTTGGGTTTATAGTTTTGTCTTTAGTTGCAACAATAGTAAGTATAGTAACTTTTTTCAGAATAGACCAGAAAGCCTCAAGCGCCTCGCCTTTTTTTATCTTTTTATTCTTCATATTTTTTTGTTTCCTTTATTTCCTATCAAAAAAGGGTTTAGCCAAAATTTCCTCGTATATTTTTATAGCGGTGCTGCTTGTTTCGGGGTTTAATGTTTCAATTTATTGGGGAGCCCTTCTTCCACAGGCAGTTCTGATGTATGTTCTGGGAATTGTAATCTCCGGTATTTTAATAAGCTCGAGGGTATCTTTTTTGATAACTCTTGGCATAGCTTGTTTCCTGATAGTACTGTCTGCTCTTCAGGCCGCAAATATCGTGCCTTTTGAAAAAAAATGGTATGAGCATATTTATAATGTCGGTGACGCGACTACGGCGAGTGTTACATTGGTATTGATTGCCCTGATTTCATGGCTTTCAAATAGAGAGATCGATAAAGCATTAAGCAGAGCTAAAAATTCAGAAAAAGCTCTGGAAAAGCAAAAAGATATTTTAGAGGATGAAGTCGAGAAAAGAACTCATGAGCTGAAGCAAGTACAGCTTGAGAAGATGATGCATCTGTATCGTTTTGCTGAATTTGGGCGTCTTGCTTCCGGCTTGTTTCACGATTTAGCAAATCCGCTAAATCTTGTATCGCTTAATTTGAGTAAGCTCGCGTCTCAAAGCCGGTTAGCAGAATCAACTCAAATTTCCAAGATTGAGATTCCGTTACAGCGCGCGATCAGCGGGACAGACAGGCTGAGAGATTTCATAGAGGCGGCACGTGATCAAATGCGTTACCATGGTAAAACGGAGCATTTTTTTCTGGCAAATGAGATCAATCAAGCGCTTCAAATGCTTAATAATAAAGCAAAAGAAGCGCATGTCAAAATCTCTTTTATTTGCGAATCTGATTCTAAGATTTATGCTAATCCGTTAAAATTCGCAACTAATCTGATTTCAAACGCGATAGATGCTTATGAAGACGAAAAATCCGCCAAAGAATCTGTGGTAGAGGTTAAGCTTCAAGCAGCAAATCAGATGGTGAAATTTAGCGTGCAAGATTGGGGAAAGGGTGTTAACAAAAATTTTACTAATAAAATTTTTGAACCGTTTTTTACTACGAAGAGCCATGAAAAAGGAATAGGGCTAGGACTTTCTATAAGCCGGGATATTGTTGAAAAAAACTTCGGCGGAAAAATAAAAGTAGAAAGCAACAAACAGATTGGCACAATATTTACAGTTGAATTACCAATCAAGGCAAAAAATTTATAAAACTACAAGACATGAATAATATTGACGCATCCGCAATTGTCCGTGAAGGAATTGATCGCCTTGTATTAGAGCAGCAAAAAGATGGAAGTTTTTTACATTTCTCGTCTAAAGACGCAAATAATTTTGGAAACTCTAAAATATATCATTCCATATTCCCAACCGTACTTATTCTCTCTGCTCTTGCAGATATCCCTCCCCTTACCAGTCTTCAGAAGATTAAGCAAAAAGCAGCTAATTTCCTTTTGTCCCAAAAAAACACAGACTGGTCTTTCAATTACTGGGCGAAAAATTCTGAAGAATCTAAATATATGTTCTATCCCAATGATCTTGATGATACATTTTCCGCATTAAGCGCGTTATTTATGTATAATCCCCGGCTTATCACGGGAACAGCTTGGGCAAAAATTGTAAAAATTTTAACTTATACAGAAGAAAAAGAAGGGGGTCCTTATCGCACATGGATTGTGCCGAAAAATACTGATCACAAGTGGCTGGATATTGATTTGGCAGTCAACTGCAATATTGCATATTTTCTTTATCTTCATGACATTAATCTGCCAGGACTAACCTCTTTTATTGAAAATCGTATTAACCAAAACCAGATTTTTTCTGCCTATTATCCAACAGAGTATCCGATTATATATTTTCTTTCAAGACTGTTTAGAAAAAGCAGTCAATCTGTTAAGATTTTCAAAAAAAGTATTTCTGAGAAACTGCAAGAGAGGCTTTTTTTTAAGAGAGAAAATGACGGATCATGGGAAGAAAATCCGCTTTTTACAGCTCTTACTGTAACATCTCTACTAAATTTTGGCGTGCCTACAAAAAAGCTTAGTCAGAGCTTTATGTATTTATTATCGCTTAAAGAGAGTGAAAGGCAGAATTCTTATCCGTTATATATGGATCCTCAAATCAATGGCAAGAAGTGTTACGCCGGCTCCAGTTCGCTTACCAACGTTTTTTGCCTTGAGGCAATCGCGAGATATCTTGAAAAAGAAAAGTCTATTCAAACATCAAAAGCTAAGGCCTCAAACCATCTAAACAGTACGGAGCAAACCTTACTTTATAATAATATTATTAAGAAAATAAAAGACCGTTTTCAATTTTTTGATTATGATTTAAGAAACAAAATATTTTTGCTACTTGATGAAAGTTTGCATCGAGACCGATACATTGCTCTCATGCCATATCTTTTTAAAACTGCGCTTGGTAAATATGGGGCGACAATAACTGATGATACAGTAATTCAGTTAGGCGCCGCGAATGTGCTTGGATGGGTTGCCTATACTATTTATGATGATTTTTTGGATGAAGAAGGTGATCCGGCTAGTCTGCCGCTAGCCAATATCGCACTTAGAGAATTAACTTCGATATTTGATACTGTGCTGCCAAAGACAAAAGCGTTTAAGAGAGTATTTCATGATATTATGGATCGACTTGATGCCCAAAATTATTGGGAAGTAACAAATTGCCGAGTACGCGTAAATGAGGGGGCTTTGGATCTCACACATTTATCTCTGCCAAGTTTAGGCAATTATCAAATGCTTGCCCGAAAATCATTGGGACACGCGCTTTCCTCAATTGCTATTTTATTTTTACTTGAATATAAGGGTAAATCTCAGGAACTAAAAAGTACAATTTCGTTTTTTAGTCATTATCTTATCGCCCGCCAATTAAATGATGACGCTCATGATTGGGAAAAAGATCTTAAAATGGGACACCTTAATTCAGCTGGTATACGCCTTCTTGCCTCTTATCAGAAAAGGTATGGAAAACAATCTGTATTGACGCCAGCAAAGCATACGCAGATTCTTAAGAAACTTTTTTGGGAGGAGGTCATAATTGAAATCTGTAATTCTATGATAAAACATGTAAAGCTAGCAGATAAAGCGCTCAGCGACAACCCGTTAATTGAAGAGCCCGATTCTCTCAAACAATTACTTATTTCTATTGAAGAATCCGCAAACTACACGCTAAATGAACAAAAAGAAATGGCGAATTTTATAGGTGAGTATTGAAAAATTGGCTTACTCAGAGCATGATTATTCAATAATTCCACCCCAAGTGATAACGGTGAGATCGCCTTGTCTAATAATTGGAGCAAAGGTTGGGGCATTTGGTTTAATTACGGGTTCTTGAGACAGTTTCTTTATATAAAAAAGTCGAGTTTCCTGAATGTCTGGCTGCGGTGATACCTGAATATCAAGTAAATTCTTTGTTTGTCCTTTTGATAAGTGACTCAGGAAGATATATTTACTTTTAGCAATCTCAGGCAGGAAATAATTTACAACATCAGTAGCCTCGCGGTCATTGAATCCGAGTGCTTGGGCATACGCGTAGATGCCTTGAGAGAAATTGTCTTGCTGAATAATTTTTCCACTATTTGGGATAGCAATAGCACTTCGCGGGAAAAGAAAATCTATACGTTTATAGATTGACTCATCAGGGAAGAGTAAATTACCCATTTTATCAGCGATGAAGATCCAAGAATCATTCTGGAGTGCGGGTATTGCTGATGCTTGGTAAATTGGCGTCATGGGCTTAATGGTTATTGGCTGAACTTTGTTGCTGTATACATAGATAGGACATCCTTCGCATTCTTCGTAATTAGGATAGCCTTTTTTTTGCCAGTCATTTCTACAGTCAACTCGAGAATTTTTGCCACTTTCTCTCTTAATGATTACTGGAAGATATGTATATAATTGAAGTCGATCTTTGTTTTCTGTTTCAAGTACTGTCGGGATAATTTTGTCCAGCATTTCGTTTCTCTTGATACCCAAAAACTCGCCTGGTGTTTTGGGAAGGACTCCGAGGAATTCGCTGGTAGAAGATAATGGTATTTCTGTTGGGGCTGAACCAAGTGAGTCAACATTGTAGATGCGCAGCGCAGAGATCATTTTTTGATATCCGGAGCTTCCCACGAACCATCCGCTGCCTAAATTACCCAGTGTCTCCAGCTCTTTGCCTAAAATAATTGTTTTGTTTCCATTTGGTCGTGAGCCAACCGTTAAAATACGGTAGGATTCTCCTGGAGGAATCTGAAGGACGGTTTTTTTGTCGAAAGTTCCATCTGTTGATCGTATTATCACTTGTATTTCTTTTTCTACGAGTTTCGACTCGCCTCCCGGTTCGTCTATGTATACTTCAGCAGCAATGCGAAACTCTTCTTTTGGATTGCCTGAGATATAGACAGGATGAGCATAGTGTTCACCCGCATCTCCCGGCGCGGCTATTACCGGCTGATCATTTATTGCCTGAAGATCAGAAACTTTTACAATATTTTTGTTTATCACTTCTATTCGCGTGCTTGAATTGTTGCCAGCTGGAATTAGCGGAGTGTTTTGCGGATTAAAAGCGGTGTATAAAATATACCTGTTATCGATCAAATTTGGTTTGGAGTTATATTTATTTGTTGGAAGCATCGTTTGTAATGCTTCATTTTTGAATCCATTATGAATAAAATAACCAACCGGCTTAATGCCATCAAAATATACCTGTCCGCTATCGGTAATAATAACCGGCAGATGGATGGTGATGCCTGTATCGCTTTTTTCTTGTGTTAACTGGACAGGATTTATCAATGCTTCTACCATG
>CAZJRC010000008.1:13641-15421 GCA_964548495.1 uncultured Gammaproteobacteria bacterium
CTTTAAAGCTGCGGAAATAGTTTTTTTCATGCAGATCTTTTGAAGTCCCTGGAGGAGAGTTTTCCGACCAGGCAATCCATTCATGGTTAGGAGAAATTATAAGTTTGTCAATTTTGTATTGAAAAGCGACAGGGGAATCTACGGTATAAATAGTAGTGATCTTTCCGTCGATCTCCGTGCCGCTTGGCTCTATGGTTTTTACCTTGAGGGTAAGGCCTTTATCAGTTGCATCTACATCGCCAATATATAGAAGTTGGTTTTTATTTGCCAATGGTATGACAGACTTTAATTCTTCTAAGAGTGCTGCTATTTTAGTGTTATTTTTCCCAGTATCATTGACTGCATTGGCAAAAGCTACTTTTGTCTTGATTTTTTCGCCATAAATTATAGTGTTTACAGAATCTGTATCCGGAACCAGTGTAGGAAGTTTTTCGAAGGATACAGTAGGGGTTGGAGAAGCTGTTGGCTGGTTGGTTGGTTCAGGCGCAGGCGGTGCTGGGGGCTTATTATTAACAGCGGTATAGGTTAATGACCCAAGGATAAATACCGCAATTATAAAAATAATTATTGCCCTTGGGCTGCTTTTACTATTTTTAGCATGCAATTGTTCTTCGGTAATTTTTGCATCTGCATCCATCTGCTTTATTATGAACTAGATTTTTATATATGGTCAATATATCATATACTGTCAAATTCAAATGTCGTTTTATTACTTATTAATTTGGATTGTTATGGTATCAAGATCTTTTAGAATGATATGCCGTAAGTCCTTGGTTATTATTTTATTGTTGATTTTTACAATAATTTTATATCCGTCGTAAGTTTTAATTGAGCCGATTTGTTTGTCATTTAAAATGATGCCTTGTATATCGAAGAAGTCTCCGAGGGTGAAGTCAAATTTTTTTGGATAGTCCATATGTATAAGTCCAGTTGTATTGTGTGTGTGGAGAGGATGGATACATTCACCAGTAATACCGATATTTTCAGGGACGGTTATATTTTTACCGTTTTGTGTTATTTGTATTCTTGCATGGTAATGCCTGTTGCCTTTGGCATGTCCTGCGCATTCTTCAAAAACCGATAGACGTGCTTGTTTTATATAGTGTCGATATATATCAGAGCTAATTATGCTTGAGATGCTAATGGTTACAAGAATTGCAAGGAACAAGAGTATTGTCGGTTTCTTCATTGTGACATGAATATTGTAATTTAAAATTAGCTCAGAAACAAATTTGCGGTTGCGAATCTTAATTATGCCCTTGTCTCCTCTGAGGTATTGCATGAACAAATCTAGCTAAGCCTTATTTGTTGGAAAGTCTCGCTGTAAGTCTTTTATGGCATATTTCTTTATAACCTTAGATGAAGTATGTAATAAATAGTACTTACCGTCAAGGGACAACTGTCGTGAAAAAGTTAAGTAATCAGCAACAAAAAAGTAAATAATACGCCTATTGAGATTTGATTCAGGAGAAAAATTTTATTGAGTAGTAATTAGTAAAATCGGCTTGTTGTTGGATTCTCTTGAGGCGAACCCATATCCATCGTTTCCTATAGAGTCAATTCCTAGAGAGTATATTTGTCCTATGCTTAAACCTACTGCTGATGAAATATCAACCTCTTTCCATGTCCCTGATGATCCTCCTGTGAAAGATGCTATTACTGTTCCTAAACTGGGTTTATTGTTGTAGTTCATGGTTGTTTCTTCCCAACTAGTATCTGCAACCTGTTTTATTACTTGTTTAGAAGTTGAGCTATTTGTTGATCGCATACGCAATTTCGC
>CAZJRC010000008.1:15490-20111 GCA_964548495.1 uncultured Gammaproteobacteria bacterium
GAGGTCAAATTTTAGATATGCAATTTCGATTGGGCTCCCATCCACAGAGACTGATTTTTTTGATCCGTAATTTGATGTAGGGTTACTATTGGTTACATAAGTATCGGCAATCGGGTTTAAAGAAAATAAACCAGATGAAATAGGAGTCGGAGATGGGGTAGGGACATTCGTGGGTATTGGGGTGATTGTGGGGGGGATAAGGGTTGGTGTTGGTAGTGGTGTTGGTGTTGGTGTTGGTAGTGGTGTTGGTAGTGGTGTTGGTAGTGGTGAGTTGGTTGGTAGTGGGAAGCCTACCGATGTGGGAATTTGCTCTAGGGGCGCAGTGTGTGGATTATAATCTGCCGGGAGGGATTGTGCGGGTAAGCCGTGGTCGATTAGCCATTGATTACGGACTGCGATCCATTTATCGTGTGCTATTTGACCTTCTAGGAAGGTAACTTCCGTAGGTTTTGGTCCTTGATAGGCACCAGGCGTGCCTAGCCAGAGGATAAAGTTGTTTGGGCCGACCCATGTCACTTGCGGTGGAATATTGAGATTGGACCAGCCGCCACGAGGAATTTCACCAACAGCGAAGACAGAGTTGCTCACTGAGAGTAAGTGGTTCTCTACTCCACGACCTTGCCATTTGAACCATTTACCGCCTCCTTTGTTTATTTCTTTGGTGGTGTCATTGGTCGGATAAATTCTAACGTAGGCGCGATTGATGTATATAGTAGTGTTCTCCGTAGGGCCTATGGGGTCATTTGTGCCCACATTTTCGTTTTGCTCGCTGATGAATGTATGTACGCCATCAAAAAGACAGTTCTCTACGGCGCCAGGTTCAAAGCGGTCATTTTCTACTGAATCATCACGGATTGCCGTCATATAGCAATCGCGTATGAGCCAGCTACTGTTGTTGAGGTACTCCGGGGACTCACGGGACTTGATGCCGTCTTCTACGTTGTGGATTCGAACGTATTGCCATTCAATGGGGCCGGTGTTGTGGATTCGCAGTCCAGCCCCGCCGAATTCGTGGGTAGTTGTCCAGTCCCATGTTGTTGGAATTGATCCTTGAATGATTCCGCCTCGCCAGGTGATATTTTTTCCTCCATCTGGATCATTGATTACTACGGCAGTTGCTGTTGTTCCACTTGGACTAGGACCGACTGCGGTACTAGTCCACTGAGTGGCGTCAATGAGTGTCTCGTCCGGAATTGTTGCCTTATACTGAGTTGTTGTTGTTCCTGTGAGAGTGATCATATTGGGGGATGTGGTCGGGGTCACTGTAATAATCTGTGCCTTGCTATTATAAATTTGCTGCTCTTGTAAAAGATAGCTTGACAGAGTAAGAGATATTGCTAGAAATAGAAGGATGGGGGCATATGGTTGAAGAATTATAAATTTTTTTGAATTCTGAAAATATTTTGAATAGTTAATAAGTCTTTTCATGTTCATAAAAATAGCGTCTAAATTATTAGAATCTATTTTTTTGTGTTTGTCAAGTATTATCCGGTTTAAAAAATTGGCACTCAACTTATGTGATTATGTGAATAGGAAATATAATGCTGAAATAAATTCAGTATCTCTTAAGATTCTGAGACCCTCCATTTCGGGGGGGGGTGCAGGGATCTGGGGGCAGGTTGTTGTTATTTTAATTCAACACCTGCTCCGGCAGTTGTTAATTTTTGTTTCGCCTCCTCCGCAGTTTTTTTGTTGACTTGGGACATAATTTCCTGCGGCGCGGTGTCAACTTTGCCTTTTGCCTCAACCAGGGTAAGTGTTGGAACTAATTCTCGCAGCGCCTTGATGACAGCAATTTTATTCGCGCCTGAGCTTGTTAAAACAACATTGAAAACTGTTTGTTCATCTTTGGGCGCACCTGTGTCAGCTGCTGCATTTTGCATAGGCGCGGCGGCGACCATTGTTTGAGCTGAGACTCCAAATTTTTCTTCGAGGGTTTTTACTAACTCGGAGAGTTCTAGAACAGACATTTCTTCAATAGCTTTGATTAAGTCTTCTTTATTCAGTTTTGCCATAATACACCTCCTTTCAGTCAGTATTTTTTAACTTTAATAGCGTTTAGTGTCATTACTAATCTTTGCAGATTCCAGTTTAATGCCCGGTGAAGTCCTGAAATAGGGGACATCATTTGGCCAAGAAGCTGCGCACGAAGCATTGGAAGGGGCGGGAGAAGGGCGATTTTATTGACCTGATCTTCGTTTATGATTTGACCTTCGAATATTCCGAATTTAATTTTGGGCAGACTTAGTTCTTTGATAATCCTGGTTAATTCTTTTAGGGGCGAGGCAATATCGTTGTATATAAATAAAGTAGCGGTAGGATGGATGAAGCGATCTTTTTCTTTCTCAAGGTCAATTTTGTTTCCAAGCGCTCTCTTGATCAACGTGTTTTTGGTGGTTACGTATTCAGCTTCTAATTTCAGAGCAGTTTTTTTGATTCTTTCTATTTGCTGATGAGTAAGTCCTTGGTAATTGGTGAAGATTATGCCTTGAGCCTTCGCAACTTTTTCCGTGAGCAGAGCTACAATATTTTCTTTTTTTAATCTGTTTTTACTAACCTTTTTGTCTTGCATAGTTTCCTCGGTAGGTCTTAATTTATGCCTACTGTCTCAGGTTTGAGAATATTATACAACATGTACTTGCATTTTGTAAAGGATAGTGCTACACTTAGTTCTTAGAGTGCTATAACCTTAGAAAAAGATTATTTAACACTTAAGGTATGAGTACTGTTGAAGCGGGAATTTTTTATCCCCAAGTTCATGATAAGCATGAAACTTCTCCAATTATTGATCACACGGCCAACAAATGGGAGATCGTGCGTACGATGGGGAGATATGTCGTGCCCTTCATGAAGGCATATTTCAGTGAACGTCCGATTACGGAGTTTGGCAGAATAATAGAAAAAAATGGAACCTATCCAGAATTTGAAGGAGTGGATAATTTCAGAAATAAATTGCAGGAGATTAAAAATTTGCCAGAAAAGCCGCATGTGCTGGTGGTGGCAAATCACCCTGATTTTATAAGATCAGGAGTGCGAGAGCCTTTGTGGCTTTTGCTTGGGGCGTCTGTCATGGGAGAGGTTTTTGAGACTGAGCCGCATTTATTTGTGAGCAATAATTTTTATATAAAGACGCTTTTTGAGAATACAAGTCTTATTCCGGTACTTAGCAGAAGTGACGGTGGAAGAAAACACAGTCAATTTTTTGAATCCCGCCGTGAAAGAATAAATAAGGAAAGCCTGAATAGAACACATAAGGCATTGATGGATTCTAAGCAGCAAATTTTCTTTATTATGCCTGAGGGAGAAACTTCACCAGGGGATGTGTTGATGAAGGGAAAACCTAACGGCACGTTGAGTTTGATTGAAGCTGCTGTAGACAATAAAGTGCCTTTGGTGGTGTTGCCTATAGCTCTGACACAGAAGACAGTGGCTCGCGGAGAAACAGAGGGAATTGATAAATGCGAGGGTCGTATAGGTAATTACATAACTGCAGAAGAATTGCTTCCTATAGAGAAAAGAGCACAAAAAGATAATTATGAGGCCTATAGGAAGATCAGACGTTCTGTAATTGATAGTATAATGACAGATATAGCAGATATGCTTCCCGCGAATAAAAGGGGTTATTATAGAGAATTTGTTGAAAATAGAGAATCTATTGAAAAAACAAGAAGTGAACAAATATATTCAAATAAGGCGCAACCATCAAAATTAAACATTATAGATATATATAAAAGTAGATTGGGGAGACTTGTTGCCGGGACGGTTAAGCAGGCGCTGAAGGCTGCATAAGTTGGTAATTAAATATCCGTAATTTCGAGTTTCATCCCCGGACTCATGGTAGATTTCAATGTGATATTTTTGATGTTTTTGGATTGAATGGCAGACAGGGCTGTTTTAATATTGTCAGTCAGTTTTTTATCTCCAAAGGAAACTTTGCCAACTATCAGATGAATAATAGGAAATTTTGCTTCTGTTTTGAAGTTTATTTGGCCAGCTTGATATTTTTGAGCTATAATTTCCGGTTTGGGCGTGACAGTGCCATTTTTGGGATTAGGCATGAGACCGCGAGGTCCTAAGAATTTGGCAACCCGCGCAAGGCGCGGCATACTATCCGGAGTAGCTATAAGAAGGTCGAAATCAATCTTGCCGGTCTCCACCTTTTTGACAGTTTCTTCTACATGTTTGGGATCTTCTGACTGATTGACAATGCAGATACGTATTTGTTTGCCTGTGCCATGAGGAAAAACGAAGCTGCCAGAAATGCTTTTTTCCAGAGTGTTGATATGGAGCTCAACTGTTTCGTCAAATTTGGCGCGTCTGCGTTTGGGGAGTTGCTCGAGCGCTTCAGTAAGCGAATATTTTTTGTTTTTGTCGATTATTTTGGCGATCGCAAGGTAATTTTTTGAGTGTTTTTGTTTTTTTCCCGGATTTTTTTTGGATTTTTGAGTAGCAATAATTTTTGAAGTCTTATCGGATTTTGATGGCTGCTCTAAATTTAGTTCTTTTACTGCTTCATTTGTAATTTGTGTTTTCTCAACGGAGGATTTTTTGTCTGTAACAGACATTTTTCTCTCTCCGCTGCGTATTTGAGCTTTTTTTTTGTCTTTTTCATTTTTGTATT
>CAZJRC010000009.1:0-5632 GCA_964548495.1 uncultured Gammaproteobacteria bacterium
TCTTAGTGGCATGGAAATCGGACAAGGATCAACTATCCATACAGGTGCCAGATTTTATAATCCGGCAAATATACACATAGGAAACGATTCAATCATAGGAGAAAACGCTGTGCTTGATGGACGCGATAAATTAATTATCGGAGACCATGTGGCTATAGCATCAGAAGTGATGATCTATAATTCAGAACATGATAT
Source organism: uncultured Gammaproteobacteria bacterium (assembly GCA_964548495.1). Classification (GTDB taxonomy): domain Bacteria; phylum Patescibacteriota; class Microgenomatia; order Levybacterales; family UBA12049; genus JAHIGH01. The sequence goes on from CAZJRC010000009.1 coordinate 196, forward strand.
TGAAAGTGCTGACTTTCATGCCTTACATAAGCCAGTCACTATAGGGGATTATGTGTTTATCGGCCCCCGTGTCATTGTTTTGCCCGGAATAAGTATTGGTAAAGGCGCGGTTGTAGCAGCCGGAGCCGTAGTGACCAAAAATATCCCTGCCTATCAAATTGTTGCCGGCATTCCAGCCAAAGAAATTGGAGTTAGAAGCAATAAAGATTTACATTATAAATTAGGCCGCGCCGCCTGGTTTAGATAACTCACTTTAAGCACTGTCATTCCCGCGAAAGCGGGAATCTATAATTGTTTATTGAGTCGATATAAAAATGAAAAAAATTCAAATAATTTTACTTATATTAATTCTACTTGGGGGCTTTATAGTTCGTCTTTACAGATTTGATAGTCCCTTAGCAGACTGGCATTCCTGGAGACAGACTGACACTTCTTCTGTCTCACGTAACTTTGTAAAACATGGCTTTGATTTATTGCACCCGCGTTTCGATGATTTGTCAAATGTCCCATCGGGCATAGACAATCCGCAGGGCTATCGTTTTGTCGAATTTCCAATATATAATATTTTTCAAGCCGGTTTTTATCAGACATTTGGCATATTTGCTCTTGAACAATGGGGTAGGATAGTGACCATAATTTTTTCACTTTTTTCAACCCTATTTATTTATTTACTGGTTAAAAAATATACAGACTTCACTTCAGCTATTTTTGCGTCTTTTTTTTACGCCTTCATTCCTTTCAGTATTTATTACGGCCGGAGTATTTTACCCGATACAACCATGATCTCTTTAAGTATTGGTGGAATTTATTTTTTTGATAAATGGTTGGACCAAGAAGTTATAAAAAAATCAAGCAACTGGATTTGGTTTCTAATCTCACTTATATTTACAGCCTCATCCATTTTGATAAAGCCTTATGCCCTCTTTTTCACCCTCCCCATGATTTATTTAGTTTTTCATAGATTAGGCTTCAGTTTTTATAAAAAATGGCATCTTCTAATTTATATTATCGCTGCTATTCTGCCTCTGATACTCTGGAGAATCTGGATGAGTCAATATCCCGAAGGGATTCCCGCGTACGACTGGCTGTTCAATGGCGGTAATATCCGTTTCAAAGGCGCGTTTTTTTATTGGATTTTCGCCGAAAGAATCGCTAAATTAATCCTTGGATACTGGGGGATTATCATATTTGGCGCCGGTATATTAAGCTTATCTCAAAAAAAATTATTTTCCCAAAATTTATTTTTTCTTTCATTCCTAGCATCAGCATTAGTATATTTAGTAGTGATCGCGCGCGGAAATGTACAGCATGATTATTATCAAATTCTCATCATGCCCGCAATCGCTATATTTCTCGGACTTGGCAGTTCATTTCTCCTTAATCTTCCAAAGGAATATTTTCACCGCAGCGTCGGCCATATACTTTTAATTATTTCAACAATTTTCTGTTTGAGTTTTAGCTGGTATTATATCAGGGATTTTTTCAATATTAATAACCCATCTATCGTTATCGCGGGACAGGCAGTGGATAAATTGACGCCCATTGACTCTAAGGTCATCGCCATACTCCACGGTTCAGAAGGCGATACAACTTTTCTTTATCATACCAACCGCCGGGGCTGGACAAGTTTTCAAAATCCGCTGCCTGAACTCATCAAAAAAGGAGCTGAATATTTAGTCTTCGCTAATCCCACAAAAGATGATCAGGAATACAAAAAAGATTATAAATTAGTCGCCTCTACGAAAGATTATATTATTTTCGATTTACTAAACCTCCTGGAAGGTGGCAGGCTGAAATGAAATGAAGCCATGATTCCTTCAAGGTGGTAATCTCAATAAATGAAACCAGTCACTCTTTCAATCATCATTCTCAACTATAATACTAAAAATTTCGTACTCAATTCAATTCGCTCAATAGAAAAAAATTATCCCAAGGAAACCCAGTCCGGCGAATACGAATTAATAGTCGCCGACAATGGCTCATCAGACAACTCTATAGGAGCTTTTGAAGAATTCAAGAAGCATTCAAGAATAAAATTTTTAATTTTCATAGATAACAAAAAAAATATCGGTTTCTCCAAAGGCAACAATCAAGCTATAGCTCTTGTTCATGGACGCTGCATTTTAATCCTAAATCCTGATACCATCGTTCCCGCAAACACGCTCTCTTATATGATAGATTTCATAGATGAACACCCCGGAGCCGGTGCGGCAACTTGTAAAATTATTACTCCCAATGACAGTCTCGACCCAAATTGTCTGCGTGGTTTTCCCACCCCTTGGAACGCGCTTTGCCATTTTTCAGGACTTGCTAAACTCCTACCGCAGTCGCGCTTTTTTTCTGGATATTTACAATCAGGGTGGAGAGATATGGGCAAGACACAAGAAGTAGACGCGATAGAAGGATCGTTTATGTTAATTACCAAAAAAGTAGGTGAAGAAATTGGCTGGTTTGACGAAGATTATTTCTTCTACGGGGAAGACTTGCAATTATGTTTTGATATCCGCAAAGCAGGCTATAAAATTTATTATGTTCCGCACGTTACCATAACTCATTACGGCGGAGTCTCAAGCGGCATCAAAAAACAGTCCCAAAAAATTACAACAGCAAATCTTGAAACAAAAATAAAAGCGCAAAAGTATCGTTTTGAAGCCATGCGTATATTTTATAAAAAAAATTATTCACCCCAATACCCTAAAATATTAAATTGGATGATATATAAAATCATACACTTTCTCTATAAGAAAAACCTGCGGCAATCTATTCTCTGAAATACTTTATACTTATTACTTAATACTCTATACTATATTCATGAAAATCGGGATTGATTGTCGTCTGTGGAACGAGACTGGGGTTGGTCGTTATATTAGAAACCTTGTTTGGAATCTTCAGAATTTGGATAAAAAGAATTGTTATGTTTTGTTTGTTAAGAAGGATATTGCAAATCATGAATTAAATATTGAGAATGATCCGCGATGGAAAATTGTGCATGCGAATATAAGATGGCATTCTTTTGAAGAACAGATTAAATTTCCAGGCATTCTATATAAAGAAAATTTAGACTTAATGCACTTTCCCTATTTTTCTATGCCATTTTTTTATAAGAAACCTTTTGTTGTCACGATTCACGACTTGATTATTAATCATTTCCCGACAGGCAGAGCATCAACACTTCCATTGCCGGTATATTATGCAAAGAGATTTGCTTATAATTACTTGTTAAAACATTCGGTAAAAGATGCAAAGACAATAATCGTTCCGCTCAATGCTGTTAAGGAGGATGTAATAACAACGCTTGGAGCTGTCCCGGAGCAAATTGCGGTAACTTATGAGGGAGTGGAAAACAGAAGAAATAAAAAATTAAATATAAAAAATACAATATCCTCTCCTTATTTTCTATATGTTGGGAACGCGTATCCGCATAAAAACCTGAAAAGATTGATGGAAGCTTTTATTTCATTTAAAAAAGATATCAAAGATGAAGTGAAGCTTTTATTGGTTGGCAAGAATGATTACTTTTATAAAAAGTTAGAGGAAGAAGCATTAGATAAGGGGAATAAAGATATAGTTTTTCAACATGGAGTTGACGATAGGAAGCTTTTTTCTCTCTATGCTCATGCGAAAGCATTTGTCTCCGCGTCTCTGATGGAAGGGTTTGGTCTGCCTTCGCTTGAAGCGATGAGTGCGTCCTGTCTTGTATTGGTGTCCGATATTCCTTCATTTCGAGAGGTTTGTCAGAATGTCGGATTTTATTTTGACCCATACAATATTGATGCTATCAAAAAGCAATTGCGATTTGTGTATAATCTGGATTATAAAACGAAACAAAAGTTAATTGTTAGGGGACTAAATAGGGTAAATGATTTTTCATGGAGGAAAATGGCAGAAGAGACCTTGAGAATTTATGAAAGTAGCCTTTGTTTATGACAGAATTAACAAATGGGGCGGAGCGGAGCGTGTGCTATTGGCTCTGCATGAGTTGTTCCCCGATGCTCCTTTATATACTTCTGTTTACGACCCTGAAAAAACTTCCTGGGCTCATGTTTTTAATATAAAAACATCTTTTTTACAAAAACTTCCTTTCGCGTCATCTAACCACGAATTGCTGGCAATGTTGATGCCGATTGCATTCGAAAGTTTTTCATTTGATGAATATGATCTGGTTATATCCTTAACTTCCGAAGCGGCAAAAGGAATTATTACCAAACCAAAAACCAGGCATATTTGTTATTGCTTGACTCCCACGCGATATCTATGGAGCGGTTACGATGAATATTTTCAGAATAAACTATTTAAAGCAGTTTCTTCACCGGTTATTTTTTATTTAAAAGGTTGGGACAAGCAGGCTGCATACAGACCAGATTTGATTATCGCAATATCAAAAGAAGTACAAAAAAGAATCAAAAAATATTACGGATTTAATTCAGAAGTAATCTACCCGCCCCTGTGTATAAATAATAAAAAACCTGTCATCGCCAGGAAGAATGACGAAGCAATCCCGTCAAGTACGAGATTGCCCCGCTCTCCCGATTTAATCGGGACACCTCACAAGGATAGCAATTTTTTTCTCGTAGTTTCTCGCCTCGTTTCCTATAAACGCATCGACCTCGCGATTCTTGCATGTAACGAATTACATTTGTCATTAAAAATAATTGGCACTGGAAAAGAAGAAAAAAAGCTGAAGCAAATCTCTGGAAAGACAATTGAATTTCTCGGCAGCGTTTCAGACGAACAACTTATAGCGCTTTACATACAGGCAAAAGCTGTTATTCATCCAGGAATCGAAGACTTTGGCCTGACTATAGTTGAGGCGCAAAAATATGGTTCACCAGTCATTGCCTTCAGAGGAGGCGGAGCCTTAGAGACAATCAAGGAAAGGAAAAGCGGACTTTTCTTTGATCAACAAAAAAAAGAATCTTTGATAAAGGCAATTTTAGAATTCGATCAGTGTAATTTTAAACAGAGGGATTGCGTGAAGCAAGCAGAATTATTTAGTTTCAATAATTTCAAAACGCAATTTCTATCGCTTGTGGAGAAAGTCGTTTAATATTATAATATTAAGGTTGTCATTCCCGCGAATCCGTCTCCATCAGTCGACGGATGACGGAGGGAATCTAGATCATTAGTATGAAAATTATCGTTTTCGCCGGCGGAGTAGGTACACGGCTTTGGCCATTATCGCGTAAAAATTCACCAAAGCAATTCGGCAAAGTAATCGGCACTAAGTCCACATTGCAACAATCAGTAGAAAGGCTGCTGCCGGAATTTAATGCAGCTGATATTTACATCGCGACAAGCATCCAATATAGAGAATTAGTGATTAAACAACTACCTGTTATTCCAAAAGATAATTTCATTTTTGAGCCAACTCTGCAAGACGTAGGGCCGGCTATTGGCCTGGCTGCTTTTCTAATGGAAAAAAAATTCAGCAATGAAC
>CAZJRC010000009.1:5642-14056 GCA_964548495.1 uncultured Gammaproteobacteria bacterium
ATTATGGAGCGATCATATTCTAAAAAATGAAGCTGTTTTTCGTCATATGCTCAGACTAGCAGAAGAACAGATACTGTCACATCATTCAGAATTTATTTTCATAGCACAGAAACCGCGTTTCGCGAACCAGAATTGCGGTTGGATAGAATTAGGAAAGCAACTTAAAGAAATAAATGGGGCGAAAATTTTTGAGTTCAAAAAACTATTTTATCGGCCAAAACCTAATGAAGCTGAGCAGTTATATAAAACCAAAAATTTTGTTTGGAATTTGGGCTATTTTGTCACGACTCCAAAATATTTAACAATAATGTATAAAAAATATATGCCTGATATATACAAAAAGTTATTAAAAATTCAGAAATCTATAGGTACGCCAGGCTTTAAAAAAACACTTAATGAAACCTATCCCACATTAGAGAAGATAAGCTTTGACGATGCTATATTAGTTAAGCTGGTTTCAAATAATTTCAGAGTAATAACCGCTGATCTTGGTTGGAGCGATGTTGGTACATGGGACGCTCTTAAAGAAGCACTCGCGGGGAACAAGGATGAAAATATTATATTAGGAGACGTTATGTTAGAAAATACCAAAGACGCACTGCTTTTTAATTACGAAAAAAAATTATGTCTGGGAATTGATTTAAGTGAAATTATTATTATCAATACAGAAGATGTTTTATTAGTTTGTCCAAAAAATTCAGTACCAAAAATAAAAAAATTAGTAGAAAAACTAAAAGATTCAGCATATGAACACCTAGTATAATAATGCATGCGATATCCTTTAACTAACATAAGCGATACCTACGAGATATTAAAAAGAGTAACAGATATTGTTTTCACTTTAATTCTTCTAATCATGTTCTTGCCGGTATTATTAATAGTAGTACTGGCTATCAAAGTTAATTCACCAGGTCCTGTCTTCGCTGATACACCTGAGAGAGTGGGAAAAAATGGGAAAAGATTTAAAATGTATAAATTCCGTTCAATGATACAAAACGCGCATCAATTGTTGCGGGAAGATCCTAAGTATGCTCAGCTTTATAGTAAGTATAAAAAAGGCAGCTACAAATTGAAAGATGATCCTAGAATAACAACTGTGGGACGTTTTATCCGTAAACATTCACTTGATGAAATGCCTCAATTTATTAATGTATTGAAGGGAGAAATGAGTATTGTTGGTCCTCGGGCATATTATCCTGATGAACTTGAAGACCAGCAAAAAAAATACCCGTATACTAAAAAAGCAGTAAAAATCGTGATTTCGGTGAAGCCGGGCATAACCGGCCTATGGCAGGTGTCTGGAAGAAGTCATATTAATTTTGATAAACGCATACAACTAGACGCGCAATATGTAAAACGAAGATCAATACTTTATGACCTTTGGATTATTTTGAAATCTCCTTGGGCAATGATCTCAGGTAAAGGAGCGCTTTAGCTTGTAAAGTTGACAATTTTTCATATAATTTCGTATGATATATACTCATGGTGAAAAATTTTGAAAAAATAGAATTTGATCCGCCAGCCGGCGGACAAAATTCACCTATGGCAAGAAAAAAAAAGAAAAATCCCAGAAAATTAAACAGGAAATTAGCGAGCGTTGTTAGTCTTATTATCATAATAGTTATTATGTTAGTTGCAATTCCTGCCTTTTTCACCTACAATGCGGGACTAAAAACCTACCGTGAAGCGAAAATATTAATAGCCGCGGTCAAGAATCAAAATATTAGCCTTGCAGACGTGGAACTAAAAAAAACGAAAAAATATCTTAAAGAAACTCAAGTCTCTCTGCATAATCTTGCAATTCTCCAATTTATTCCGCTTATTAACTGGTATTATAATGACGCTGATCATCTGCTTATAGCCGGAGAGCACGGATTGAACAGTACGGGTATTGTGATAGATGCTATTAAGCCCTATGCTGACGTATTGGGATTAAAAGGCCAGGGCAGCTTTACATCAGGTTCTGCTGAAGAACGTATTAAAACAGCTATTCTGACACTCAGTAAGATTACGCCAAAAATAGACCAAATTGCGCTTGAATCTGTCCTAATTAGAAAAGAAATTGATCAGATAAAGTCATCTCATTACCCTGCATTTTTATTTGGAAACAAAATTAGCTCGCAATTATTAAACTTAAGAAATTTTACGGATGATGGAACTGATTTTATTACGCAAGCCAGACCTCTTATAAAAGTGTTACCTGTTTTATTGGGCGAAACAGAAGAGCAAAAATATCTAATTATTTTTCAAAACGACAAGGAAATCCGTTCGACCGGAGGCTTTATTACAGCATATGCTATTCTGCGCGTAGACAAAGGAAGTTTACACATTGATAAATCTGAAGATATTTATAGTCTGGATGATACAATTCCCAACAAGCCTAAGGCGCCTGATCCAATACTCAAATATCTGCCAAAAGTTTATGAGTTAAATCTACGCGACAGCAATCTTTCTCCGGATTTTATTGAATCCATGAAGACATTTAACACTTTGTATGATAAATCAGGAGAGAAAATCGCTGTAGACGGGATAATTGCTATGGATACTAACGTTCTGGTTACAACCATAAAAATACTTGATGACCAGATTACGGCAGGAGGGCTGACATTTACCACAAAAAATGACCCTCGCTGTGATTGTCCGCAGGTGATCTATGAACTTGAAGACAATATTTCCCGCCCGGTCAATTATGTAAAGGTAAAAAGAAAAGGCCTGTTGGGAGAATTACTTCAAGCGTTAATGAACAAAGCCCTTTCTTCCTCGCCTAAAATCTATTGGGGACCCTTATTCCAGGCGCTTATCGCTCAAACAAATCAGAAGCATATCCTGTTCTATCTTTTTGACAAATCTGCCCAAAGCGGTATCGAAGCTCTCAATGCGGCGGGTAGAATAAGGGATTTTGATGGGGATTATCTTCATGTGAATGATACCAGTTTTTCAGGAGCGAAAGTAAATATTTTTATGCGGGAAGAAGTTGAGAATAATTTTGATGTTGCTAATGATGGCACTATCACCAAGACGGTTGTGATTCATTATAAAAACCCCTACCCCCCATCTGATTGCAACCTGGAAAGAGGAGCGTTATGTCTTAATGCCGATTATAGAAACTGGCTGCGTATTTATGTCCCCCTTGGAAGTAAGTTAGTAGAAAGTAAGGGCTCTCAAGTAAAACTCTCGACCTATGATCAATTAGGCAAGACTGTTTTTGATGGATTCCTGACAGTCAGACCCAAAGGCATAGCTAACTTTACGATTACCTATACTTTGCCATTTAAACTCTCCGGCAGCTCCCCATTGCCTGTCCTCATCCAAAAACAACCGGGTACAAATGGCAATAAATATACAATTAATGTGAATGGTAAAACCCATGATTCTTTTGAACTCTTCACGGACAAAATACTCAAGCTCCAAAAACCATAAACAATGAAGACTTTTAAAACAGTAGGAATTGTAATAAAAAGAAGAAATTATGGTGAAGCGGATAAAATTCTTACCATTTTCACCAAGTATTACGGCAAGATCCAGGTTAAGGCAGTAGGCATCCGGAGAATTCCAAGCCGCCGTGCCGCGCACGTAGAATTATTAAATCATTCAATGCTTAGCTTATATAGAGGAAGGCATATGCCTATTTTGACAGAAGCAGAGGTGATTGAAAATTTTTTCCCTATAAAGGATGACTTGGACAAAGTAGGCTTAGCCTTCCACCTGTGTGAATTAATAGACGGATTATGCCCCGAAAATCAGGAAAATACAAAAGTATATTATTTACTCAAAAATATACTAACTAATTTAGCTAAAAACTCACGAGATAAAAGTAATACCGCGTCCAAATCAATTCTAGAATTTGAAATAGAATTATTAACAACCCTTGGATATTGGAATAAGACAAACGAACTGAACGAGAAGTTCGATATGCGCGATCTCATTGAAAATATCCTGGAACGCCGGCTCAAAAGCTATGATATATTTGCAAAATTATAATAAGATATGAGAGGAGGTGAGAATTATGAATAAATATACATGTAAATGTACATGCGGACACGATATGACTCTTGATGCCGCGAATAAAGACGAAGCCGTTATGAAAATGAAAGGAATGATGACGCAAGAGGAGTTGGATAAACATTTTATGCAGTTTCACAAACCTGACGAAATGAAGCCTACACTCGATATGGCTCTCATGCATATCGAACAAGATATTCAACAAGTTGTTATGCCCGCGCCGATAGCATAAAATCTTTATGTCGATTTTTTGAGTACCAGAGTATTTACTCTGGTACTCATGTATGATGGGACATTATTTTAGTTACCCGTGTGTTATAATATTTTTAATATGGCTGAAAATTCAACTCAAAAATCAGAACTTATGGATAAAATAGTTGCCCTGGCCAAACGGAGAGGATTTATCTATCCCGGTTCGGAAATCTATGGAGGCCTAGCCAACACCTATGACTACGGTCCCATGGGCACAGAGCTTCTGCGCAATATCAAAAATCTCTGGTGGAAAAAATTTGTTCAAGAGAGAAGTGATATAGTCGGGTTGGAAGCGAGCATAATTTCCCATCACAAGATATGGGAAGCCTCCGGTCACGTCGCCGGCTTCGCCGATGCTATGATTGACTGCAAAAACTGCAAAGCCCGCATGCGCGCTGATCATTTGATAGAAGCCCACTTAGGAATTGAAACAGGTATTCCCCGTCAGCATTTAAAAGCAATACTTCATCAAGGAATTAATCGCACTTTTAATGATGATGAAAGAAAAATTTTATTGACAGTTTTAAATTCTGGAAAAGTGGAAGGATTATCGGTCAACTTATTAAGTAAATTAGTTAAATTTTTTGAACCCAAATGTCCTAATTGTGGAAAAATTGACTGGACTTCTGTTCGCAAGTTTAATCAACTATTTCCTGTTCAATTGGGAATAGTTGAAGGAACGGGTGGTCAAGCATATCTACGCGGAGAAACAGCACAGGGAATTTTCATTAACTTTAAAAACGTTGTGGATTCGACAAGGGTGAGATTACCCTTTGGAATTGCGCAGTTAGGTAAAGGCTTCAGAAACGAAATAACCCCCGGCAATTCCGTATTCCGAACTATTGAATTCGACATGGCTGAAATAGAATATTTCTTTGATCCTGATATCACACAATGGGAAGAATTATTTGAAAAATGGAAAAATAGTATGTGGGATTTTGTTACTAAAGAATTAAAAGTAATAGCCACAAATTTATGCTGGCGCATACATACTGACGAAGAGAGATCATTTTACAGTCAGCGCACTGAAGATTTGGAATATAATTTCCCTTTTGGATTTAAAGAATTATGGGGACTCGCGTATCGGACTAATTATGATCTCACCCAACATATGGACATTTCCAAAAAAGATTTGACCATCACTGATCCTTATACTGGAAAGAAGATAATACCCCATGTTATCGAGCCGGCGGTAGGTATAAATAGATTATTGCTCATGTTGTTAATTGAGTCATATTTTGAGGATGAAAAAAGGATTGTCTTGAAGTTTCATCCACGTCTTGCCCCATATAAAGTCGCGGTATTCCCGCTTCTTGCCAATAAAGAAAATTTGAGTGAGATTTCCAAAGAGATTTATAATGATCTCAGGCAGCATTTTTCTGTAAGTTTTGATGACCGGGGTAATATCGGCAAACGCTATCTAGCCCAGGACGAGATAGGTACTCCGTGGTGCGTTACGGTTGATTTTGACTCGCTTGAGGATAATAAAGTCACAGTTCGCGACCGCGACACCGCCAAGCAGGAAAGAGTTGCGATAAGTGAGCTGATTGACTACTTCAATAAGAAACTCGCCTAGCATCTAAACAATTTATTTCGTGTTCACGGTATTGACAGATCAGGTATATTTATTTATTCTAAACACATGCTGAATAAAAAAATTATTATCCTGATACTTATAGCAGTAGCTGTGGTTTTACTTGTTGCAGGCTTTCTCTACTTTAACAAGTCAGCAGTGAATGTTCAAACTGATCAAAACCAAAGTATGGATACAGATATTCAGGAGCTTTCCCCCGAAGATATCGGTCTTGAGCTTTCTGCTTCACCCGATAGGAATAAAGTCCAATTTAAAATCAGCAACCTTTCAGATATCATAGAAGTAGCATATGAACTTAATTATGAAGCTGATTCGTCTGAAAAAGATATTAGCGAAGGCGCTGAAGCTCGCATCCAGCGGGGAGTAACAGGTGAAGCAAAATTAAACCCAGGCGATAGTGAATATCAATCTCCATGGTTGGATTTAGGCAGTTGCTCCAAAAATGTCTGCCGATACGATAAAGGCGTGAATTCAGTCAATATCATACTCAAAATTACTAAAGATAATAATAAAATCTACAAAACAGAGAAAGAATTCATCCTGTAACGCCTCACTATAAGCTGTTGACAGTATAACGATTATGCGTCAGAATATACTTATGTAGTCCAAAGTAGGATTTAGTAGGATTAATAATATGACATATGTTACTGGGACAATATGAAGGCAAGACAAGCGAGAAACATCAAATAGCATTCCCTAAAAAATTTAGGGAAGAACTCGGTGATGAACTGATTATCACCAAAGGATTTGAAAATTGCTTAATTGTAGTATCCGTTGAAAATTGGAAAACGCTTTTAGAAGGAACTGAGGGCAAGCCGTTTACTAATAAGAATACCAGGCAGTTACAAAGATTCCTGTTGGGTAATGCGACTTATGTTGAGCTTGATGCGAAAGGAAGATTTGTTATATCCGAATTTTTAATGAACTTTGCTGGCATTAAAAGCGATATCATTTTTGCGGGTATTCAACGCTTTGTTGAAATTTGGGACAAAAAGATTTGGGAAGAACAGCAAAAGGAGTTAGCAGGGAATATCGAATCAATAGCAGAAAGATTGTCGGCAGGAGATGAATAATTATCATAATAGTGTACTTTTACAGGAAGTAATAGAATTATTGAATATTCAAGAGGGGGGAAAATATATAGACGCGACTATTGGAGGAGGCGGTCACAGTTTTGAGATTCTGAAGCGCGGGGGGAAAATCTTGGGCATAGATGTTGATGACGACGCGCTTTCATTTGTTTCAGAAAAACTAAAAATTCAAAATAAGAAAGCGCAGAGCGAATCTGAGATTATTTTAGCAAAGGGTAATTTTTCGGACATTAAGAAGATCGCGGACATTCACGCGTTTAACAAAGTAGATGGCATAATTTTTGACCTTGGAGTATCCAGTCATCAGTTAGATAGTAGTCATAGGGGGTTTAGTTTTAAAAAAGATGCTCCTCTTGATATGAGGATGGATCGTAATTTGAAGATCAAGGCAAGCGATCTTATTAATGCGCTGACTAAGGATGAGTTATATGAATTATTTACTAAATTTGGTGAAGAAAGGTTTGCGCGCTCAATTGCTGCGAGTATTATTAGCGTCCGTGCAATGAAACCGATTCAGACAACTATGGAATTATCAAATATTATTAGACAATCAGTGCCCTATAATAAAACTAAGCTGGACACAGCCGCGCGTATTTATCAAGCATTGCGAATAGCGATAAATGATGAGCTTAATAATTTAAAAACAGCCCTGCCGCAGGCATTGGATCTTTTAGCTGTGCATGGAAAAATCGCGGTAATCTCCTTTCATTCACTTGAGGATAGAATAGTAAAATATCAATTTAATCAATGGATATGGGAAGACAAAGGCGTAAGTCTTACAAAAAAGCCAATCAGACCAAGCGCGGATGAATTAAGAACAAATCCTAGAAGCGCGAGTGCTAAATTAAGAGTATTTGAAAAAAAATAGCATGAAAAAACCATTATTTTTAATTATCTTTTTGCTCTTTGTTATAACTAGTCTTTCGGTTATCCAGGTAGTCCTTTCGAATAGATTATCCACAACTGGAATAGAGCTTGAAAATTTGCAGACTGAAATTGAGAAATATAAAAAAGAAAATTCTTTAATAGAGGAGAAAGTTTTAGAAGCTTCTGCTTTGATAAGCATAGAGAGTAGAGCAAAAGCATCAGGGTTCATTGAATCAAAATCTCAAATTCACTTATCAAATTCATTGCCTTTAGCACTAAATCAATGAAATGGCGTTATCGGCTTATACTGCTTTTTTTTATTATTTTTTTTCTCCTTATTGATGCAAGGTTATATTATTGGCAAGTTGTACGCGCGGATGAATTATCAGATATGGGACAGTCGCAATATGCCGCCTCGATGAAATTGATTCCAGGTAGAGGCGAGATAAAAACCTCAGACGGATACGCCTTAGCGGCGAATAAGATTTCCTATCTAATTTATGCAAACCCTAAGGAAATAAAAGATAGAGAAAGCGTCGCAAAAATTCTTTCTCCCTTTTTAAAAATAGAAGAAAGCACTATTAGCGCGAAATTATCAAGAAACAGCT
>CAZJRC010000009.1:14066-16439 GCA_964548495.1 uncultured Gammaproteobacteria bacterium
GTCGATGAGAATTTAAAGAAAAAAATAGACTTGCTTAATATTAATGGCATAGGCTTTAATAACGAACCCGATCGTTATTATCCAGAAGCATCAATGGCTGCCCATCTGGTCGGTTTTACAGGTAAGGATAAAAACGGAAATCCTCAAGGCTACTTTGGCTTAGAAGGATATTATGATAGGCAATTAAGTGGAAAATCAGGTTTTACCATTCAAGTACGGGATGCCTGGGGAAATCCAATCGCGTCAAAAATGAAAGGAAGCAGTAGTATTATAGACGGCCGTAGTTTGATCTTGCATACAGATAGAGTTATTCAATTTATTTTAGAACAGGAGTTAAAAGCTGGAATAGCCAGATATGGCGCGGAGAGCGGCATGATTGGAATAATAAATCCAAAAACCGGCGGCATATTGGGATTAGGAGCATTTCCCTCTTTTGACCCCAGACATTATCAGGATTATACGGATAAATTATATAAAAATCCATTTATATCTGATACATATGAACCCGGCTCCACTTTCAAATCAATCATTATGTCATCAGCAATTGATGCAGGGGTAATAAGTTCTGATACTATTTGCGCTATTTGTAATGGTCCGGTAGAAATAGATGGGTTTACTATTAGGACTTGGAATAATAAGTATCATCCCGGTTCAACTATGACGGAAACAATCCAATATTCTGATAACATCGGGATGGTTTTCGCGGGTCGTAAACTTGGGCTGGATCGCATGCTTGAATATCTAAAAATTTTCGGTTTCGATAGCGCTACAGGAATTGATTTACAAGGCGAAACAGCACCAAATCTTCGACCGCGAAATGACTGGTATAAGATTGATTTAGCCACAGCCGCGTTCGGTCAAGGAATTACAGTAACTCCAATTGGATTACTTAGCGCGTTTGCCGCTATTGCCAATGAAGGGATTAGGATGGAGCCGCATGTAGTTGAATCAGTCGAAACACCAAGCGGAGAAAATATCAAAATTAACCCCAAAGTTTTAAGCCGGCCAATTTCTGTAAAAACAGCCAAAATCATGACTGAAATACTTGTCAACGCCGTAGATAATGGCGAAGCAAAATGGGCAAAGCCAAAAGGCTACCGAATTGCGGGGAAAACAGGTACGGCTCAAATTGCTCTTGGCGGACATTACGATGCGAATAAGACCATCGCTTCCTTTATCGGGTTCGCTCCTGCGGATGATCCCAAATTTGTCATGCTTGTTATACTAAATAAACCCACTACCTCTATTTACGGATCAGAAACTGCGGCACCAATATTTTTCAATATCGCCAGAAAACTATTTACCTACTACAACATTCCCCCAACAGAATCAATTATTTCTTCTCCTGAACCTGTTATAGTAGAGAATAGTATTTCTTTATCTGTATCCAGTACATCAGCCGCTCTTACATCAACAGAATCCGCCTCATTTTAGATGCAGTATTGTTCCATCAATCTTTTGTTTTGCTTAAATAATCTTCAATACCTCTTTTAACTGCTGAAAAAGCCAATTTTTGTTGTCCGACTTGATCTCTATTAAAATATTTAAAATCAGCCACATCATCAGCGGGACTTAGAGTTCCGTTTATAATTTTAGCAGTTACTATAATGCCAATGGTTGGATTTGTAATCCCCTGATATAGATAGGTATCTGCGTATACGCCGATTATTTCAATAATCTCAATCTTAACACTTAGCTCCTCGTAAACCTCACGCTTAACCGATTGCTCCAAGTTTTCTTCCATCTGTATAAAACCCCCTGGAAGATCCCAATAATCCTTTTTCGGCTCAAACTTCCGTTTGACTAGCAAAATTTCTTTTTTCTCATTCTGTATAATTACGCCATTACAAGGGAAAGGATTTATATAATAATTAAAACCGCAATATTCACATTGCAGAGATTCCTTCTGTTTATTTAAATTATTTCCGCATAGCGGACAAAATTTATATGCTTCTCTTGGATCCATATTATTTTATCTGTGCTCCTACTTTAGATTTTTGTCTCGGTTTAATTGGTATTGGTCTATTACCGTCAGCGCAGAGTATCATTCCTTCAGAAATCTCCCCCATAAGTTTTCTTGGATGCAAATTTACAGCAAATACAAATTGCTTTCCCTTGATATTCTCCGGCTTATAAATAGGATACAAACCTGATAGGATATTCCGTTTCCCTACCTCACCGAAATCAACTGTAAGTCGTAAAAGCTTTTCAGAGCCTTCTTTCCTGACGCAATCTACTATCTCGCCAACTCGTAAGTCAAGCTTATCAAAATCTTCATAAGATATATTTGGTTTCATAAAAAATAATTATATCAAATAAACTCCAAAATATCTCCCGCGATAATTTTACTTTTCTCAACACTTCCCTCCGGCA
>CAZJRC010000009.1:16449-19665 GCA_964548495.1 uncultured Gammaproteobacteria bacterium
CTTCTAACACGTCTGAATTTATCCAGTACAACAATATCAATTATATAACGCATGAAAAAAGTATGTAACCCAAAACGCGTATGAAATATCATAGCAGTAGGCTTTTTATAAAAAATCAACCCCCATATTTTTTCTTTCAGACTCATAGCCTCTACAGCATTTTCTGCGACAACAATATTCTTAATTTTATTTTTAATTAACATAATAAAACTCTTTATACTTAATACCTGATACATTATACTATACGCATGTGGCAAGACACTAAAAATATTTACCACCTTGTTCAGAGTTTTGCGGCCAACATGAAATTTGGCAACCCATCAAAAGGCCTCATTGCAATCGGCGTCACCGGAACCGACGGTAAGACAACCACCGCGTCCATGATTTATCACATTCTCCGTGAGGCAGGATTTAAGGCCGCGCTTATCTCTTCTGTCTCTGCCATCATAGATGATAAAGTCTATAATACAGGTTTCCATGTAACCACTCCTGATGCCTGGGCTTTGCAGTCATATATCAAAAAAGCCAAAAAAGCCAATGTCAAATATTTAATTATAGAAACTACCTCAATGGGCTTGCATCAGAATCGCGTATATGGCATCCATTTCGATATCGCGGTCATTACCAATATCATGAGCGATCATCTCGATTACCATAAAACCTATCAGCAATACGTGAAGGCCAAAGCCCGGCTTTTTCAAATAGCCAAAACAGCGGTGGTCAATGCCGATGACAAATCTTTTGCGTTCTTAACTCCCTACCTCAGAAATAATAAAATTATCAGTTATGGTATGAAAAATAACGCCGAAGTAAATCCAGCCAACTTCCCATTTAAAACTAAATTAATTGGAGAATTCAATAAGTATAATAGCTTAGCGGCTATAGCTGTTTGCAAAGAGCTAAACATAAGTAGTTTGATAATATCCAAAGCTTGTTTATCCTTTACCCCTCCAAGCGGCCGCGAAGAAATAGTCTATGACAAAGACTATAAAGTTATTATCGATTTCGCTCATACACAGGGGGCATTCCAGGCAGTTTTACCGGAAGTTAATAAAATCAAAAAAAGAAGGCTCATACATGTTTTTGGTTCAGCCGGTCAGAGGGACAAATACAAACGCCCCGAGATGGGCAAGATTTCCTCAAATTATGCCGACATTATAATCCTGACAGCTGAAGATCCGCGAACAGAACCTGTTGAAGAAATTATTTCTCAGATAGAAAAAGGTATAAATCCCAAATTCGATAAAAAAAACTTGCTAAAAATTAGTGATAGAAAAAAAGCAATTTTTAAAGCGATTGAATTAGCCCAAAAAGGCGACATTATTTTGCTCACAGGCAAAGGACATGAAGCATCAATGAATTGCGGCTTAGGAGAAGATTCATGGAGCGAACACCAGGCAGTCAAAGAAGCAATCAAATACAGGAATGAATCTATAGATTTATATGATAAAAAATAACGTATTTTATTTTGACTCATTTTTACAATTTCCCAATCTAACTCATGCTGTTTCAACTCGATTTTTTGGCTCAATGAAAGAACATGGAGTTATTAAATTTCCTGCTATTAACTCTTTTTTAACTGATATAAAAATGCCCAATGCTAGAATAGTTTTAGCAGAGCAGATACATGGCGGGGTTGTCGAAGTCTTAAATGAAATTCCAGGCAAAAAAATTATCCCAAAAGCAGATAGTTTAATAACCGCGAAAAAAAATATTATTCTTGGAGTATTAACTGCGGACTGCTTGCCTGTACTTTTTTATGATAGAAATAAAAAGATAATCGGCGCTTCTCATGCCGGATTTAAAGGATTGAGTAAATTGATAATAAAACACGTGATAGATCAATTAAAAAATTTAGGAAGCAACCCCAAAGATATAGTTGTTTGTATTGGGCCCGGAATTGGGGCTTGCTGCTATACGGTTTCAAAAGATAGAATAGATATGTTTAAAAAAAAATTCCCTTTATATAATGGTTGGTACAGGGAAGAAAAAGAACAGTTTTTTTTAGATTTGAAAAAAATTGCCCGATTAAATCTTGAAAAACAAGGTATACTTTCTGAAAATATCTACGACGCGAATATTTGTACTTATGACCATTCCAGAACTTATTTTTCCTACCGTAAAGAAAAAAATAATTTTGGAGAATTTATTAGCATAATTGGAATGAAATGAAAAAAAAACATATACATTTTGTAGGTATCAAGGGTGTTGGTATGACGCCGCTTGCCATACTTGCCAAGGAAGCGGGCTTCAATGTCACTGGTTCGGACATAGATGAAGAATTCATTACTGATGAAGCTTTGAAAAAAGCAAAAATTACACCTTTAATCGGATTTTCCCCTGAGCACGTCGCGGATTCTGATTTAGTCATAACAACAGGAGCGCATAATGGGTTTGATAATGTCGAAGTCAGAAAAGCCAAAGATTTGAGAATAGATGTAATTACCACAGGACAAGCAGTTGGTGTTTTTATGGACGGTAAATTATTAGATAAAACCTATCGCGGTATTTCCATAGCAGGTACACATGGTAAGACAACAACCGCGGGGATGATAGCTACAATTTTGGTCAAAAACCATTTAGACCCCTCATATGTAATTGGAAACGGCAATATTGGCTCACTTAGTGCTCCGGGACATTTCGGCAATGGCAAATATTTTGTTGCAGAAGCAGACGAATACGCTTCAGAACCGCGTTTCGACAAAACTCCCAAATTCATGTGGCAGCGTCCTGGGATAGCAGTTTTCACCAACATCGAATATGACCATCCCGATATATATAACAGCCTTGAAGACATCCGTTTGGCATTTCTCCGCTTCGCCAGACAGTTGCCTCTAAACGGCACGCTTATCGCTTGCGGTGATGATTATCAAATACAAAAACTAATCAAAGATTATAACAGGCCGGTTATTACATACGGACTTTCTTTAGACAATAATTATGCTCTTGACAGAATAAGCATATCCGGGGAACACATGTTTTTTAGAGTGTTAGCCTACGGCCGGGATCTTGGGGAATTTATGCTGAATGTTATAGGTGAGCATAACGCCTTAAACGCCCTGGCCGCTATCATTGTTGCTTTAGAAACAGGTTTGTCTTTAGAAAAAGTGAGACAGGCGCTACTTTCATTTACAGGATCAAAAAGACGGCTGGAATTTGTTGGACAGTTTTTTACCGGTGCGTTAATGTATGATGATTACGCGCATCACCCTACAG
>CAZJRC010000010.1:0-2542 GCA_964548495.1 uncultured Gammaproteobacteria bacterium
CATGAGGCAGAATATAGGATTTTGCCTGCGGCAATCAAGCGCGTTTTGCATGTAATGCAACAAGGAATTGACATCACCCACGGAGATTTTTATTGGTAAGTTTAATTAATAATATTAAACCACATGGAAAACTATTTTAAAAATGTTAAAATAAAACTATGCATGATATAACTACAAAAATACTTCTTGGCGATTCACGTGAAGTACTAAAAAAAATTAACTCCGACTCAATTGATTTAATCGTAACTTCTCCACCGTACGCGGATAGAAGAAAAAATACATATGGCGGTATCAGCACAGAAAAATATGTTGAGTGGTTCTTGCCTGTTAGCAAGCAATTATTTCGCGTGTTGAAACCTAGCGGAACTTTTATTTTGAATATCAAAGAAAAAGCCGAAAATGGAGAGCGCAATACATATATTTTAGAACTTATTTTAGCTCTAAAAAGACAAGGATGGCTTTGGACAGAGGAATTCATCTGGCATAAAAAAAATTGCTATCCTGGCAAGTGGCCTAATCGTTTTCGAGATGCTTGGGAACGAATGCTCCAATTTAATAAAACTCGAGATTTTTATATGTATCAAGAAGAGGTTATGGTGCCAATTGGCGATTGGGCATATGGCCGACTGAAAAATTTAAGCGATACCGATAAAATACGGTACAATTCCAAAAGCGGTAGCGGATTCGGTAAAAACATATCTAACTGGCTTAAGCGTAACATGGTATATCCGACTAATGTTTTACAATTTGCTACCGTATGTAATAACAAAAATCATAGCGCGGCCTTCCCGGAGGAATTGCCAGAATGGTTTATTAAACTTTTTACTCAAGAAAAAGATTGGGTTCTGGATCCTTTCTTGGGATCAGGCACAACTTCGGAGGTAGCACAAAGAATGAGGCGCAACTCAATAGGTATTGAAATAATACCGGAATATGTAAAGATGGCCAAAGCAATAATTACTCAAAAAACACCATCCTTATTTAATCACAATAGAATAACCATTTGAAAAAAATAGATCTACAACAAATATACGAATATGCGGAAAAACATATTTCAATCTTTCATCAGAGAAGATTAGATTATGTTCAAAATAGAATTGATTTGTTAAGAATTTTGTATTGACGGCACAAGATTTGGTCAAAGGCTTTTTGGATGCTTTTCTTCAATCTCAAGAAGAAACATTATTTGGTGATTTTATTGAAGGGTTGGCAATTTTTGTCTGCGATAAAGTATATGGCGCGAAAAAATCAGAACTAACGGGTATTGACTTGGAATTTGAAAAAGACGGAACGATCTATATCGTTGAAATAAAAGCTGGTTGGAATTGGGGCAATTCAAGCCAAATACGTCAGTTAAAAATCAATTTTGCAAATGCGAAAAAATTATTATGGGCAAAGACTGGTAAAAAAGTCGTCGCAGTCAACGGATGTTGTTTTGGTAGAGACAATAAGCTGGATAAGGGTGATTATTTAAAATTGTGTGGGCAGCGATTTTGGGAATTTATTTCTGGGGATGGAAAATTGTATATAGACATCGTTAAACCGGTTGGCTACAAGTCAAAAGAGAAAAATGAGGAATTTGCGGAAAACTATGCCCAAATTATAAATAAACTTACATTGGAATTCTCACAAAAATTTTGTTATGATGGAAAAATCAATTGGGATAAGTTAGTTAAATATAATTCTGGTTTAGTAAAAAAGTAAAAAAGTCGAAATATGAATAAAAAAATAATTTTTTCTGTAACCATTGAGGATTTGCAAAATGAAGCGGTAAATCGAATTGGCAGACCGCTAGCTGATAGTGAATTACATATTGCCAGCAAAGGAATAGATTGGGGCTTATCTTTTGATATTGAAACTGTT
This sequence comes from uncultured Gammaproteobacteria bacterium, assembly GCA_964548495.1. Classification (GTDB taxonomy): domain Bacteria; phylum Patescibacteriota; class Microgenomatia; order Levybacterales; family UBA12049; genus JAHIGH01. The sequence continues at coordinate 1,864 of CAZJRC010000010.1, forward strand.
TTTGCCGCCGCGATTGATGAAGCTATAGAAAATACTACTCATCGAGATTCCGTATAATGCTTACGAAACATGGCTATATTCTCACGATAAATAAAAACATCCTCATCATCGGCTCAGGGGGGCGCGAGCATGCCCTCGGCTGGAAGCTTAAACAATCCCCCAAGGTCGGGAAAATTTATTTTGCTCCGGGAACTGTGGGAACAGCCCAGATAGGCGAGAATACAGACATCCCTGCTCTTGATATTAAGTCGTTAATAAATTTTGCCAAAACACATGATATTTATTTGACCGTTGCCGGCCCTGATGACGCGCTTGCCGCCGGCATAGTAGACGCATTCAAAAAAGAAAAATTGAAAATATTCGGCCCCGTCAAAGCCGCGGCTCGTATCGAATCTTCAAAAGTCTTTGCTAAACAATTAATGCTGGAGGAGGGTATCCCGACAGCAAGGTATGAAATATTCACTGACCCATCAAAAGCAAAAAAATATATTGAGAAGCAAAATTTACCGATTGTTATCAAAGCCAGCGGTTTAGCGCTGGGCAAAGGCGTTATAATCGCGAAAACTTTAGATCAAGCTGGTAAAATAATTGATGATATTTTAATCAGGAAAATTTTTGGTGATTCCGGTGACGAAATTATTATCGAAGAATTTTTAGAGGGACAGGAAGTCTCAATTCA
>CAZJRC010000010.1:2552-18727 GCA_964548495.1 uncultured Gammaproteobacteria bacterium
GCTATACGGTCTTGACCGACGGAAAGGCCTTTCTTCCCCTGTTGACCGCCCAGGACCACAAACCTGTTTTCGATAACGACCAAGGTCCCAATACCGGCGGCATGGGTACAATCGCGCCTGTCCCAGGATTAGATAGCGCTTTTTTGGAAAAAGTAAAACGAACGATTGTTCTACCTATTATCAATGCTATGAAAAAAAAAGAAATTATCTTCACAGGTTGTATATATCCAGGATTAATTATAACTAAACAAGGCCCAAAGGTACTTGAATTTAACTCCCGTTTTGGAGATCCGGAAATGGAGTCCTTTATGCGGATTTTAGATACGGACATCTTTGATATTTTGGAAGCATGCACTGAAGGTACACTTTCTCAGTTGAAAATCAGATGGAAAAAACAAACCGCTTGTTGTATAGTGCTGGCATCGAAAGGATATCCAGGAAAATATAAAAAAGGAGAAATAATATATGGGGTTGATAAATTCGATGGTAAAAACGATATTGTTATCTTCCATTTCAGCACAAAGCTTGAAAATGAAGATGTTGTTACCAACGGCGGGAGAATTATCGGAATCACAGCTACAGGAAAGACGCTGGACGAGGCGCTGTATAAAGCATATTCTGTTATTGGCAAAAACAGGATATATTTTAAAGGCATGCAATTTAGACAGGATATCGGCAGGTTATGAAAAACCAAATAGCAAGAATAGAAATATTTTCCAAAGTATATGATACACGGGCTGTGACAGTGAGAAACCGCCTGCTTAAACTGAATATGATTAAGCAAGATGTTGATATAGGGATTGCTGATGTCTATACGATTGATAAATTTTTTAGCTCAACAGAACTTAATAAGATCGCTGCAATGCTAGCAAACCCAGTGACTCAGGATGTAATTATTCTGATTCAAAAAAAAGATGTCATCCTGAGGGCAAAGCCCGAAGGATCTGTTACGAATGCAAGCATATCTGAAACGAGTTCAGAGATTCTTCGCGGAGTTTATACTGAGCGCGATCGAAGGGCTCAGAATGACAGTATAAAAAATATTTTCTCTTTCGCCATCGAGATTGGTTTTCTTCCCGGAGTAACTGACAATATTGCCGCAACGACGCGGGAAGGGATTGAAGATTTATTAAAAATTAAATTTCAAGAAGATGAAGGGGTTTATTCCTCTCAACTTTTTTTTCTGAAAGGAAAAATAACAGAAAAAGAGGCAAAGGCTGTTATGGAGAGTTTATATAATCCGCAAGTCCAGAGAATTCATCTTAAGGATTTTAAAACTTTTTCTAAAGATAACGGTATGGATTACATTATACCCATAGTTAATACTTCACGAATTCCAAGCATTACTCAAGTTGATCTTAATATATCTGATGAAGAATTAACGCTTATTGGTAAAGATGGAATTTTGGGTCATGACGGTAATCGCCGGGGGCCGCTCGCGCTTAATTTAGAATATATGAAAACCATACAAGCATATTTTAAAAAAATAAAAAGAAAACCCAATGACATCGAACTTGAATCTATTGCTCAAACCTGGTCTGAACATTGCAAGCATACAATTTTTGCCGATCCGATTGATGAGCTACAGACAGGATTATTTAAGTCTTATATTAAAGGAGCGACTGATGAAATCAGAAAGAAAAAAGGCAAAAAAGACTTTTGCGTCTCAGTCTTTACCGACAACTCGGGAGCTATAATCTTTGATGACAAATATTTGATTACTCATAAAGTTGAGACACATAATTCTCCAAGTGCCCTTGATCCATTTGGCGGTGGGATCACGGGAATTGTGGGCGTAAACAGGGACAGCATTGGATTTGGTTTGGGAGCAAAGCCGGTTGCCAATTTTTATGGATTTTGTCTTAGTGACCCACGTGTTGATGCACCGCTTTATAGAGATAAAAATAAAAGTCAGAAAATGCTATCCAGCAGGCGTATTATGGAAGGTGTTATCGCAGGAGTTAATAGTGGCGGCAATCAATCCGGTATACCAACACCGCAGGGATTTGTCTACTTTAACGAAAGATTTCGGGGAAAACCTCTGGTATATGTCGGAACAATAGGACTTATTCCAAGAAAAATTAAAGGCAAATTGGCTTACCAAAAGAAAGCCCGGCCGGGAGATTATATTGTGATGTTAGGTGGGCGGGTTGGGAAAGATGGAATTCACGGCGCTACATTCTCGTCCTCAGCTCTGGATAATAATAGTCCAGCAACAGCAGTACAGCTCGGTGATCCCATTACTCAAAAAAAAATGAGTGACGCGATCATCAAGGAGGCACGAGATTTACTCTTATATAGTAGTATTACCGATAATGGCGCGGGCGGGCTTTCCTGTTCGGTCGCGGAAATGGCAAAGGAATCAGGCGGATGCATTGTCGAACTTGATGAAGTCCCCTTAAAATATCCTCACCTTGAACCTTGGGAAATATGGATTTCTGAATCGCAGGAACGGATGACCCTTGCGGTACCGCCAAAAAACTGGAAGAAATTTTTTAATCTGATGAAAAGGAGAGGAGTAGAGGCGACGATGATTGGCAAATTTACCGATAGCGGAAAGTGTGTTGTTCAGTATACCGGACAGACAATTATGGATATTGATATGAACTTTTTGCACTATGGATTGCCAAGGCAGACTATGAAAACTAAAGAACCGAGCCCTGTCATTCTGAGGCGAAGCCGAAGAATCTCATTGGGATCCTTCGCATTCACTCAGGATGACAATTTAAACAAATCTCTCTTGCAAATGTTATCAAGATTAAATATAGCTAGTTATGAATTCATCTCACAGCAGTATGATCACATTGTCCAAGGCAACGCTGTCCTCGGACCATTGCAGGGAAAGGGACGGGTAAATGGCGATACAACTGTTATTCGGCCAATCCTTTCTTCGCGGAAAGGAGTAGTTCTTTCTCAAGCGTTATATCCAACTTATAGCGAAATTGATCCTTATGCTATGGCGGCAGCGAGTATTGATACAGCAATTAGAAATACTGTCGCTATCGGGGCAAACCCAGACTATTTGGCGCTTTTGGATAATTTTTGCTGGTGCAGCGCGGATGATAGGGCGCGGCTTTGGCAGTTAAAGCAGGCAGCAAAAGCCTGTTATGATTTTGCGCTAGAGTACGGGATACCATTTATTTCCGGCAAAGATAGTATGTTTAATGATTTTAAGGGATTTGATGAAGCCGGTATGCCTATAAAAATTTCTGTACCCCCTACTCTTCTTATTTCTTCTTTTGGAGTTATTGATGATATAACTAAGGCGGTGTCTTTAGACGCAAAAATGTCGGATGATTTGGTATATCTTTTGGGCGAAACTTTTGACGAGATGGCTGGATCGGAATATTTGGCAATGAGGAACGAAAAGGATAATGAAAACCATTTTAGTTTTGATGTTCCTGAAGTTGACGCGCCCAAAAATAAAAAATTATACAAAGCTTTGTATAATGCGATTCAAAACAATTTGATTGCCTCAAGTATAAGTATAAGACATGGAGGATTGGGAGTTGCGCTTGCAAAAAAAGCAATTGGCGGAATGCTGGGAATTTCTGTAGACCTGAATCTTATTCCAGGAAATGTAAAATGCGATGATTACGCGTTATATTCTGAAAGTCAAGGACGAATTTTAGTTACAGTTGCCCCGCAAAACAAAGTTGCATTTGAAAAAATAATACATGGCAATTCCTATGGTCTGATTGGAAAAGTGACTAAAGAACCTACTATGAAAATAAAAGGGATGCTTGGAAATGAAATAGTAAATCTTAGTTTAGCAAAAGCGGCTGCGGCATACAGGGAGATATTTAAGAATTATTAATTATGAAACCAAAAGTACTTATTTTTTCAGGATATGGATTAAACTCCGAAGAAGAAACCGCGTATGGCTTTGAATTGGCCGGTGCAAGAGCTGATATCGTGCACATCAATGATCTAATAGATGGATTATTCAATCTTAAAAATTATCAAATCCTGGCTTTTCCAGGAGGTTTTTCATATGGAGATGATACTGGATCAGGTAATGCTTACGCGAATAAACTTAGAAACCATTTATGGAGAGAGATTGAAAAATTTATCAACCAGGATAAGTTGATTATCGGGATTTGTAACGGATTTCAAATAATTACGAATCTGGGCATAGTTCCGGCATTTAATAAATCTTATGGAGTTAGAAAAACAGCATTGCTTCATAATGAATCAGCTAGGCTGACAACGCGATGGACAGATATGGAGGTCACGGCAAAATCCCCCTGGCTTGATGGTATAGATACTCTTTCTCTGCCAATTGCGCATGGTGAAGGTAAATTTTTCGCGGATCGCGAAACTCTTAAACAGCTGCAAATTAAAAAGCAAATTGCCCTGCGATATATTAGGGGGACTATGTGTGAATATCTCGACTTACCGGCAAATCCCAATGGTTCGATTAATGACATTGCGGGTATTATTGATGAGACAGGCCGCATTTTGGGGCTTATGCCTCATCCTGAACGTGGGATGTTTTTTGTTCAAAGACCGGACAGCTACTTTTTTAAAGAAAAATACAGACGAGAAGGTAAAAATTTACCGGAATTTTCAGACGGGTTAAAAATATTCCAAAATGCTGTAAAATACTTTAAATAATGATATAATGGCATATGCAGACTAAAAAATATACGATTGGCACTCTTGGAAGTCATACTGCATTACAAATCCTCAAAGGCGCCAAAGATGAAGGCTTCGGAACAATTCTTATAACCACTCCCAAACATAAATCATTTTACGCGACATTCTCTTTTATAGACGAGATAATTGTTATACCTGAGTTTTCTGAATTTTCAACTATAGAACAGCAATTAATCCAGAAAAACGTAATTCTTATTCCGCATGGTTCGTATGTAGCATATCTTGGTTTTGCGAAAAACAAAAATATGACTGCTTTCTATTTCGGCAATAAAGATGTACTGGAATGGGAAGAAGATAGAGACAAACAGAAGCAATGGCTATTCTCTGCCGGACTTACTATGCCAAGGCAATACAAGCTCAACGAAGAAATTATTTATCCGATTATAGTGAAATCACACGGAGCCGCGGGCGGAAATGGGTACTTTCTCGCTAAGGATAAGGCTGATTTAGAAAATAAATTGAATGATTTTGAACAAAAAAAATTTATCACACAACAATATATCGTTGGCGTTCCTCTTTATGTGCATTATTTTTATTCTAATTTAACTGATAAACTTGAGATTATGAGCATGGATAGGCGATATGAGACAAACGTAGACTCGCTTGGCAGAATTCCGTTGTCAATACAAAAAAATATTGAATTACAGCCGTCTTTCGTAGTCGTAGGCAATAGCGAGCTCGTTCTAAGAGAAGGAATGTTATCAACGGTATATGACATGGGTAGAAAAGTAATAGAGGCATCAAGAAAATTAATAGGAAAGCGAGGGATTTTTGGACCATTTTGTTTGGAAACAATCATTACATCAGACCAGAAATTTTATGTTATTGAAATTTCCTGTAGAATAGTAGCCGGAACCAATCTCTTCATCAACGGCTCGCCATATTCCTGGCTTCATTATGATGAACCGATGAGTACGGGGAGACGGATTGCCAGAGAGATTAAGAATGCAATAAAAGAAAATAAATTAGAATTATTGCTGGATTAACAACTATTTGTCATTCTGAGCAAAGCGAAGAATCTCTGAGCTGGTTTCAGAATAAAATATGAAAACAAAGAACAAGCAAATTACCATAGCAACTCTTTGCAGCCACTCAGCGCTAGATGTCTGCCGCGGGGCCAAAGATGAAGGGTTTAAGACTTTAGTAGTGTGTCAAAAAGGCCGCGAGAAAACATATAACTATTATTATAAAACCTCAGAAAATACCGGTTGTGTAGACGAGTGCATTGTAGTAAATAAATTTTCAGATATTTTGAACGCGGATGTGCAAAAACAACTCCTTGACCGTAATGCTATTTTTATTCCCAATCGCTCTTTTGAAGTTTATATAAATGATTATGATGCCATTGAAAATAAATTTAATGTCCCAATGTTTGGCAATAAAAAATTACTCAGAATTGAGGAAAGGGGTTTCAAGCTAAATCAGTATGATTTATTAAAAGCGGCAAATATCAGATACCCCAAACAATTTAAAAATTCAAAAGACATTGATCGCTTATGTATTGTTAAAGTTTTGGAAAAAGAAAGAGGATTTGAAAGAGCATTCTTTTTGACATATAGTTTTGATGAATATGAAAAAATAATTGATGAAAAATTAAAAAGAGGAGTTTTTACAAAAAAACAATTAGAACATTCTGTTATTGAGGAATTTATCGTCGGTGTACAGGTAAATTTCAATTTCTTTTATTCCCCTATCAAGCAAAGATTGGAATTACTTGGGACAGATACCAGAAGACAGACAAATTTCGAAGGGATAACTAAGCTTCCTGCGTCTGATCAAAAAGAGGTTTTGAGAAAAACAAATATTAAATATGAAGAAGCTGGACATATCGCGGCAACAGTACTCGAGTCTATGCTGGAGCAGGTTTTTGAAATGGGCGAACGTTTCGTGGAAGCAAGTAAAAAATTTGTTTCACCCGGAATTATTGGTCCTTTCGCGCTGCAATCAATCATCATTCCCGGCCCGCCAAAAAAAGATATAGTTGTTATTGACGTTTCACCAAGAGTACCTGGCTCGCCGGGAATTGCGGCGACACCGTATAGCGAATATTTATTTGGAGAACCGATTAGCGTTGGACGAAGAATCGCGATGGAAGCTAGAATGGCATTAGGATTAAAACAATTAGATAAAATTATCACATAAAAAATGTCAAAACTTGATTTTTCAAATTATCTCTCTCCCTTCACTTGGCGTTATGGCTCTGACGAAATGCGTCAGATTTTCAGCGAAGAAAATAAATATAAAATCTGGCGTAAGATTTGGGTTGCTTTGGCTAGAGCGCAGAATAAAGCCGGGCTTGTTTCAAAAGAAGAGTTTGAGGATTTGGAAAAATATCAGGGCGATTTCGATATTGAGAAAATTCTTGAGAATGAAAAAATAACTAAGCATGATGTTGTCGCCGCAATACAGGAGTTCGCTTTGAAAGCAAAAATCGGCGGAGGCAAGATTCATCTAGGCGCGACCAGTATGGATATTGTTGATAACACCGATGCTGTTCGCTTACAAGACGCGCTTAAATTAATTGAGCAAAAAGTAAAAAAAATTCTAACTCTTTTTACTGAAAAAATTGAAAAATACTCGGATCTTGCTTGTATGGGATACACTCATCTGCAGCCCGCGGAGCCGACAACTGTCGGATATAGGTTTGCTTTTTACGCGCAAGACTTATTAATTGATTATCGCTTTTTGCAATTTATTAAAAGTCAGATCAAGGGAAAAGGCATGAAAGGCGCGGTAGGTACTCAAGCAGGATACGCGTCAGTGTTAGAAGGAAAAAGTATTAGCGCGGAAAAATTAGAAAAAGAAATTATGCTCGATTTGGGAATTGACGCCTCCCTTATTTCATCGCAAGTTTATCCCAGGAAATATGATTACCTTGCGTTATCGGTTTTAAGCAGCATAGCATCCAGTCTGGCAAAGTTTGCCGGAGATCTCCGAATTTTACAATCTCCCTCAATCGGAGAATGGTCGGAGTCTTTTGGCGAGAAACAAGTTGGCTCCTCAGCTATGCCATTTAAGAAAAATCCGATTAATGCTGAAAAAATTTGTTCACTTGCCCGCTATATTGCGGTACTTCCAAATGTCGCTTTGCAAAATGCGACCCTTTCACATCTTGAAAGAACGCTTGATGATTCAGCAAATAAGCGAGTTATTACTCCTGAGGCATTCTTGGCAGTTGATGAAATATTACAAACTGCCCAAAAATTGCTTAATGGATTAGTCATAAATAAGAAAAAAATTGCTTTTAATCTCGCGCAATACGCGCCTTTCGCGGCAACTGAAAAGATACTTGTAGAAGCGGTTAAAAATGGCGCTAATCGGCTTGAGATACATGAAGAGCTTAGAACTATCTCGTTAAAAGCTTGGGAAGAGGCGCGGGATGGTAAAATAAATCCAATGATAAAGTTAATACTGGAAAACGCGAAAATTAAAAAATATGTACACGAAGATGAAATACATAAGCTTCTAAATGTTGGGCAACATATCGGAAACGCGCCGGAGAGATCAAGACAGTTAGTAATTGCAATTAAAAAAATATAATGATACTATTTAAACTTAAATTATGAAAAATCCGCTTGTGAGTATAATCATGGGTTCTGATTCCGATTTGCCGATTATTAAAGACGCGGCGAAAATCCTAGAAGAATTTGGCATATCTTATGAAATTCAAATTATTTCAGCGCATAGAAATCCTGAAGGATTAAATCAGTATATTAAATCATCGCAAGTAAAAGGAGTGAAAATATTTATTGGCGCGGCCGGAGGGGCCGCGCATCTACCGGGAGTAATTGCCGCTCAAACAATTCTTCCGGTAATTGGCGTCCCTATTAAAGCAAAATCTATGGATGGACTCGACTCATTATTATCAATAGCGCAAATGCCTGCAGGCGTGCCTGTGGCCGCAGTTGCTATTAATGGAGCAAGAAATGCCGGACTTTTGGCAGTGCAAATCTTGGCTCTTTCGGACAAAAACTTATCTGAAAAATTAGCAGCATTTAAACAGGGAATGAGAAAAAGTGTTGAACAAAAATCTGAAGAACTACAGAGACTGGGAATTGAAAATTATCTTAAAAAGATGAAGTAAAAAGATGAAGTATTTATGATTCAAACTAAAACTATTCTTTCAGCATTTCCCCTATGCCTCAAGACAATAGACATTCCGCGGCTTGGAAAAAAACAGCAAGGGAAAGTGCGGGATTTTTATATCCTGCCTGACAAGCGTATTATCATAACTACCGACCGGCAATCAGCGTTTGATAGGGCTCTTGGACATATTCCATATAAAGGATCAGTCCTGAATTCTCTTGCGGCTTTTTGGTTTGAAAAAACCAAAAATATAGTCCCCAATCACGTAATATCTGTCCCTGATCCGAATATAACAATCGCGAAAAACTGTACTGGTATTCCTGTAGAGATGGTTATACGTAAGTTTATCACCGGCGTTACCGATACCTCTATTTGGGGATCGTACAAGAACGGCGAACGGACTATTTACGGATTGAAATTTCCGGAAGGCTTAAGCAAAAATCAAAAACTGCCAAAGCCGATAATTACACCCACTACTCATGCTGAAAAAGGCGGTCATGATGCTCGGTTAACACGCGAAGAAATTATAGCGAAAAATATAGTTGATAAAAAATTGTATGCTCAAATGGAAGAAACAACGTATGCTTTATTTGAGTATGGGAGTAAATTATGCGCTGAGCATGGCTTAATTTTAGTGGATACTAAATATGAATTTGGTCTTTATAATAATGAGTTGACTTTGATTGATGAAATACATACCCCTGATTCCTCTCGCTTTTGGATAGCGGATACCTACGAAAAACGATTCTCTTCTGGAGAAGAGCCGGAAAGTTTTGACAAAGAAATATTGCGTTTATGGTATGCGGATAGAGGGTATAAGGGAGAAGGCAAACCGCCTGTTATGTCTGAGGATCTTATTTTATCAATGTCAAGGCAGTATATTGGCGCTTATGAAAAAATAACCGGTAAAAAATTCATTCCTTATAAATATCCAATTGAAAATAGAATTAAGAAAAATATTTTGAAGGCATTAGCGAAAGGCAAATGAAAAAACCAAAAATTACTTATTCAGAAGTCGGAGATGATTATGACACAAAAGACCCTATCAAAATCCTCGCGCAAAATGCCGCGATAAAGACGAGCAATAATCTTCTCAAAAATGGATATCAGGAAGTAGGCGCTACCCGGGGAGAATCTGCGTATGTTTGGAAGCATGGCGATATTTATATGGCCTCAGTCATAGAAGGATTAGGAACAAAAAACCTTATCGCGGATGAGATGCGTAAAATAACAGGAAAAACATATTATGATATTATCGGTCATGATACAGTCGCGACTATTATTAATGATCTTGTCAGCGTTGGAGCAAGGCCTTTAGTGATCCACGCTTATTGGGCTATAGAAAATAATAATTGGTTAGCTGATGAGAAAAGAATTACAGATTTAATTAAGGGATGGACAAATGCCTGCCATATCGCCCTCGTTGCTTGGGGCGGGGGAGAAACACCAACTCTAAAGGCCATCATCGCGCCTAATACTATAGATTTAGCCGGCTCGGCAATCGGGATAATAAATAGCAAAAAAAGACTTATTACAGATAATCTCTTGCAAGCAGGAGATAGAATCCTGCTCCTTAGAAGTAATGGCATAAATGCCAACGGCGCGTCTTTGGCTAGATCAATTTCTAAAAACCTAAACAAAGGTTACGGGACAAAATTAAAAAATAACTTGATGTATGGAGAGGCATTATTAACACTGACAAATATTTATGCTAAGGTTATTAACGACCTTTTGGATAATGATATTGACATTCATTATTTATCCAATATCACCGGGCATGGACTGCGAAAAATTATGCGCGCCAAACAGGAATTATTATATACGTTAGAAAAAATTTTTGAGCCTCAAGAAATATTTCTTTTTATTCAATCCCACTCCGGTTTATCTGATAAAGAAATGTATGAAACATATAACATGGGACAGGATTACGCCGTCTATATACCCAAAGCTCATGTGAAAAAAGCTCAAGAAATTATCAAACAAAATGGATTTGAAAGCATGGATGCGGGTTTTGTCAGTGCGGGAAAGCGGTGTGTTAAAATTGAACCAAAAAATATCATTCTCGAAGGAGAATCACTGATACTCAAAGCCTGATCCTATGGAGATAATTTGTCTGAACCGATAAGCTCTTGGATCTTACTCAGCACTTCACGTCTATTGCCAATCTTTCTAAATACCAAAATGTATGCATTTGCCTCTTTAACATTAAAAAGCCATGTCAAAAAAAGATAAATTATCAACCCGGCAGCACTAGAGACTTAATCCCGCCATACTGGATATCCCTGTTAAAGCAATAAGATTTACTGTCCTTGTTGTATCAAAAACCAGCTGATCCAGAAGTTTTATCGGAATATAAAGAGCAAACGCCGTAAAAATAGTAGAAACAAAAATTTTTATCCATGGCACTAAAAGCGCTTGTTTATTAAACCCGCCAATTTTTTTATTCAATAGAAGAAAAAGTATAATCAGCTGGACAATGCTCGTGATGCTAAAAGCAATCGCCAAACCCTCTACTCCCGAATCCAAATTGTCCAAGCGCAGTTGCCATACAATAACTAAGAAATATGCCAATCCGATAAATAGTATATTTGTTATAGCGCTGACTACAAGGGGAGTTTTCGTGTCATGCAATGCGTAAAATCCTCGCAAAATCAACGCGATTAACGCCTGCGCGAATATAGAAATAGCGAAAAACTTCAAAGTATCTCCTGTCAAAACAGTTGATGGCCAATCAAGCCTTGGCGCCCCATATACTAATCGTACCAGAGGAATTCGCAATACCAATATCAGTACCGAAACTGGCAGTACAAGATAAAGCAGCTGATTAAAACTATTCATAAAAGTAGATTTAAATTCATCTAAGCGATCTTTCTCTCGCGCGAGCATTGGGAATGCTGCCTGGGCTATCGCGTTTCCGAAAAGCACAACCGGCGCGAAGGTAAGAGTTTTTGCCAGATCAAAAATAGTATTCATTTTTGTAGGTTCAGGAAGAAGTGATATAAAAGCGCCGATAGCAACAATACTTGAATTGTTAATCATTACAGAAATCGCCCTCGGCCACATCATATGCCCGACATTTTTAATATTGTTGATTATATCTGTCGTAAATCCAAGTCTAAAAACAAATCCTAATTTACGAGCTAACGGAATTTGAATTAGAACGAAAATAATCCCCCCAAGAATTGATCCGATTACAATAGAGTAGATTCCAAAAGCTGAAGAAAATAAAAATATTCCGGCTATAATGCCAATATTATAAAAAGTAGCTGCCATAGCAGGAACAAAAAAATTATTATACGATTGCAGCAGAGCTGTGAAAAATGTACCGATTATGAAAAAAATCTCGCTAAAAATATAAATCCTCGCCATATTAACCATGGTTGTCATCTCCTCGTTAGTCAGATGATTGCCCAGGTTAAAAATTTGCAGAATAGACTGAGCAAAAAAAGCAAAAATAAATGAAATAATTAAAAATAAAATAAACCCGATAAAAAGAAGCGTTGACGCCATTCTATGACCCTCTTCCTCATTTCCTTTATTAAGATAACCGGAAAATACAGGAATGAAAGAGGATGTAATAGCCGCCGCGATAGTCAGCTGGAAAATATAATCAGGCAGATAAGTCGCGTAAAAATAAATCCCGACGTTTGAGATGCCAAAAAAAGCAATCATTAACCGTTGTCGGATGAGCCCTAACACTTGCGAGAAAATAACCATGCCCATAATGACAAAGGCGGCGGAGAGTATATTGGTCTGTCGTTTACTCAATAAATCAAGACTTTTCCACAAAAAATTATTACGCATAATCATTAGTCCGAATTCACATTTGAGTACAGTACAAGAAATGTCCGAGGAGCGGAGTAAGACGTACTATAGATGTACGTTGTCGAGCACCGCAGGACATGACGCAGTAATGTGCCAAATGTGAATTTGTGAATTTGCATTGTTAAGTATACCATGCTAAAATAACATTATAAATGCCATTATTAAAAAACGCCAAGAAAAAATTGAGACAAGATAAGAAAAGAGCCTTGCGAAACAGGAAGTTAAAAGTAAGCATGAAAAAACTGGTTAAGACAGCAAAGGCTCAGAAAAAACCGGAAACAATAAATAGCGCATTCGCTAGTATTGACAAAGCGGCCAAAAATAAGATCATTCATAAAAACAAAGCCGCCCGCCTTAAGTCATCTCTGTCGAAAGCAATAGCAAAATCCTCAAAATCTGCCTGATCCCTGTGGGGCTTTATACTTTATTCGTAATCTATTATACTATTAAATATGTTAGACATTAAATTCATCCGTGAAAATCCGAAGCTTGTTCAAAAAGCTTCAAGAGATAAAAAGGTTGAGATTGATATCGATCATCTTCTTGAAATAGATAAAAAGAAGCAGGAATTACAAAAATCCGTACAAGCTCTACAACAGGAGCGTAACGCGTTTGCCAAAAGTATTAAAGATAAACCAACCGCGGGACAAATAGAAGATGGTAGAAAAATAAAAATGAAGCTTGAAAAAGAAGAATACGCCTATAATGCGGTTTATGAAGAGTTAAACGTGTTATTGCTACAAATCCCAAACCCTGCCAAATCTGATGTAAAAACAGGAAAAGATGAATCTGAAAATGAAGTTATTCGCAAATACAAAACGCCTGCAAAATTTACCTTTAAACCCAAAGACCATCTGGAACTTGGAGAAGCATTAGATATTATTGATGTAGAGCGAGCGTCCAAACTTTCCGGCACACGTTTTGCTTATTTAAAAAACGAAGCAGCGTTATTAGAATTTGCTCTAGTTCAATTTGCTATGGAAATATTAATCAAAGAAAGATTTACCCCTATAATTCCACCCGTTCTTATTAGAAAAGAGATCACCACGGGTCTGGGTTACTGGCAGGCAGGCGGAAATGAAGATTATTATTGGGTACATGAACCAAATGAAGGGCAAGGATTTTATTTAGTCGGTACAGCAGAGCACGCAATTGTTCCTATGCATCTCAATGAAACCTTTAACTCCAAAGATTTGCCCAAGCGATATGTTGGATTTTCAACCGCTTTTAGAAGCCGGATCATATGGCAAAGACACTAAAGGAATATTACGCGTGCATCAATTTGATAAAGTTGAAATGGTATCTTTTGTTGAAGATGGCGAAGATGATCAAGAGCATGAATTTTTACTTGGTTTAGAAGAGAAATTATTTCAATCGTTAGATATTCCTTATCAGGTTATAAAAATGTGTACTGGTGATTTAGGTTTTCCAGCGGCGCGAAAATATGATATCGAGGCATGGATGCCGGGACAGCAAAAATATAGAGAAGTAACATCAGTATCCACAGTTACAGATTTTCAAGCCAGACGCTTAAACATCAAATACAGAAAAGATAATGCGACAAAATTTGTCAATATTTTGAATGGAACCGCTTTCGCGATCGGTAGAACTATTATCGCGATTCTCGAAAATTATCAACAAGCAGACGGAAGTGTCATAATCCCTGAAGTATTACGAAAGTACATAGGCAAGGATATTATAAAATCACAAAATAACAAAATGACAAAAACATAATTCTTTTGTCATTCCCGCGAATCCGTCAGCTGACGGAGGGAATCCAGCATATTCAAATAATTTTTTCCGAACTAATAGAGGTTGTTGTATAGAAAAATTATTTGGAATATGATATAAAGAATATAGTTGTATATATAGAATGGAGGTGAAAATATGTCAGAGCCAGGACAAGCGGAAACAGGCGAGACTCAAATGAATGAAACTTTTTTCCCAACAGGGGAATTAAAAGAAAAACAGATGGCCATGGACCATGCGATGAAAAGAATAGATGAAGGTAATGGTAGCCTTGAAGATTTAGATGTCGTAATCATAAACGGTGCTGAGGTTAATGTGGCCTACGCAAAATGGGCATCATCTCACTTCCGTGACCAGCGTTTTGTAAGTTCGGTAGAAGAAGGGGCTGGGAAATTCACAAAAGCTCGGGATGGCGGTGTTTATGGAAAAATGTGGTTCTGTTCCGATATAATTAGTTATCATTACGATCAGGCATTACAATGGAGACCAGCTGAAGCATCAAAATCAGGTAGTTTTCTCACAGATACACACCTCAAGGAAGCTCAGAACTGGGAAAAAATGCTTATAAAGGTTAGAGAAGCACCGTTTACACAACAAGGCAATCGGCAATAGGCAGAGTTTATAATTTATAGGACTCGCGCACCAGGGGATACAAACTCTCCGCGATTAAAGAATGATAAGCCTATGAAGCTAATTCGCCCTTACTTGCTAAATATACACTTTTAGCTCTGGCCAAAAACGCTTTTTGCGCCTTATCAATATTCCGCTCTTCTCCGTTCCATGCGTCAAAAGCTTCGTCCTGCAGAGCGCGGCCGTATGAAGCGGTTATTCTGGAAAACTTTTTTTGCGACTCATTGTTTAATTTACAAATCTCGTTTAAATGTTCTGTTGCCGTCCTGGGGCTTTGTCCTCCCGATAGAAAAGCGATTCCCGGAACAAGACTGTTAACTTCACTTCTGAGAATTTCGAGTGTTGATTCAGCAACTATATGTACGCTTGCTTGATGAGCAGAATCTTTGCCGGCAGTCACCATATTTGGTTTCAGAATCATGCCATTAAGTATTACATGGTAATCATTTAATTTACTAAAAACCTCCCTCAGTACTGATTTAGTAACTCTTTTGCAGTCATCTATCGTGTGTCCGCCCTCCATCAAAACTTCCGGCTCAACAATTGGTACTATGTCATTTTGCTGGCAAAGCGCGGCGTATAGGGCTAGATCATGAGCGTTTCTCTCAATTATTGTACGGCTCGGATGATCTCCATTTGAAATCGTATATACTGCTCTCCACTTAGCAAACCGTGCTCCCAATTTCTTGTATTCCGACAGTCTGTTATCCAGATCATCAATTCCTTGTGTATAAGTATCCGGTTTTTGTCCCGGCAGTGCCTTTGTTCCCCTATCCACTTTTATTCCCGGCACAATTCCTTTACTCTCAAGAAACTGCGGGAAACTCATCCCATTATCTGCGCTTTGTCTGAATGTTTCATCAAATAAGATAACTCCGCTTATATATTTTTCAATTCCGGGAGTAGAAAACAATAGCTGCCTATACTTGCGATTCATCTCCGGTGTTGATTTCAGTCCTTTTTTCTCAAATTTTTTCTTTATGCTTGGCGTACTCTCATCCGCTGCTAGAATGACTTTTGAAACTATTTTCTTAGCTGTATCTTGAAGTTGTTTTGCGTCCATAAAACTCACTATATGATAACAGTTAGATGTTAAAAATTCAAGAAAAATTTTGGTAACCGCTCACTAGATATCATTGCGAGGAATAGACTTTAACTTATTTTAGATAGTTCCTTTTTTTCCCGCAGAGTTTCATCAGTATATTTTTCAAACTTTTCAGCCTGTT
>CAZJRC010000011.1:0-6996 GCA_964548495.1 uncultured Gammaproteobacteria bacterium
TCGCATCATAGTCTCCGCAAAATACGTGACCGAAACTATAATCTAGACTCCCGACGTTATTTACCGACATTTTCTTTTCATTACAAAACGATCCTTTGCCTTTTTCAGAAAATCCGAGATCTTCTGTGGCAATAACTTCCGCTATTGAAAAACAATCATGTATTTCGGCAACGCTGATATCTGTTGGTTTTAATCCGGTTTTTTTATATGCTTTACGAGAAGCATCAACCACACTCTTTAAGCTGGTAAACGATTCGCGCTGAGCAAGACTTAAACTGTCTATTGCCACTTCGCTTGCGCTAATGCCTATTGGTTTTTTGTGCCGCTTTTTTATTTTTTCATCTCCGCTGATAATAATTGCGCAGGCGCCGTCTGAAATAGGAGAACAATCAAGCAGCTTTAACGGATCCGCGATTTTACCGCTTTTTAAAACCTGTTCAACTGAAATCGGAGATTTAAATTGGGCATTAGGATTCAGAGATCCATGATAATGATTTTTGACAGATACACCGGCTAATAATTCTTCTGATATCGCATATTTCTGCATATATGCCTTCGCCATTAAAGCATACAGACCAGGAAAAGTGAGACCGGCCATTCTTTCTTCATCAGAACCGGCTGCCATCAGAGCGCTAGTAACTTCCTCCTGCGAATGATCAGTCATTTTTTCAATCCCTAGAACCAGAACAGTATTATATTTCCCCGCGAGTATACTATTGATAGCAGTGTGCAGAGCAAGGCCTCCGGAGGCGCAAGCCGCCTCAAGACGGAATGCCGGGACATAAACTCCAAGTTCTTCCGCGAAAAGCGAACCAAGATTTGATTGATTCCCTAAAATGCCGGAGAGCATATTCCCCACAAATAAGGCATCAATATTTGCTGGCTCCAAGTCCGATCCAGCGAGTGCTTTCGAAAATACTTCCCTAGCTAACGCGCGAGGCGATGTCTTCCAAAGTTCACCAAATTTTGTTGTAGAAGCACCAAGAACGGAAATTGTCATATAATGTGCATCTTTCGCAAATATTCAGGATAACTAATATAAATCTTCTTTTCTGTAAGCGTTGACAACCGTGCGATAAGTTTTCTTTTCTCAAGCAATTTTTTTGTGGTTTGGAAGATAAATCCGTCCGCGCCTGCGCCTGAACCATATGAAACAAAAAATATTTTTTGATCAGGCTTGGCTATATCAAGTACAGCAGCCAATCCCAAAAGCGAAGACGCACTGTAGGGATTGCCTATTGTTTCTACAGTAAGCGACGGCGCTAATTGATCCTGGGTAAAGCCTAATTTACGAGCTGCTACTCTTGGAAATTTGCCGTTTGGCATATGGAAGACACAATAATCAAAGTTGGCAGGGACTAGACCGCTGCTCTTAAGAAGCTTTTCCCCTTCACTGCAGACATGATTGAAATATGCCGGCTCGCCGCTAAACCGTCCGTGATGAGACGGATACTTCTGTCCATCCCGCCTCCAGAAATCCGGCGTGTCAGAGGAATAAGAAGATGTAGCCAGGACTTCTACTATGTAATCGTCTTTTTTCTTCCCTAAGATATAAGCGCAGGCAGTACTGCTGGCAGTATATTCTAAAACATCATGAGGCTTAGCCTGCGCTGTATCACTGCCGATTATCAATCCGTAATCAATTTTATTACTATCCAAAAATGCATGCGCGATTTGCATTCCGGCTGTTGCGGCCTTGCAGGCAAATTCCAGATCAGATGCCATATAATCATTTCCGCAGTCTAAATATTGCGCGACAATGGTTGAGGATGGATTCACAGCGTAGGGATGACTTTCTGAACCCATATACACCGCGCCAATCTTTTTACCCGATATGCCAGCCATACGTAAGGCCTGTCTGCCGGCTTCAATAGCCATAGTAACAGCATCTTCATCAATTGCTGAAACAGCTTTTTCTGTAACGCGCAAGCCCTTAACTATATCTATCGAATCTTTCTTCCAGACTGAAGCAATTTCTGAAATCTTAATCCTGTAAATAGGTACATATACTCCGTAACCGACAATACCGCTCATTTTCCCCTCCCATATTTCTCATGGACTCTGGCCAATGATCCTTCCGCCAGAGATGCCATGAGCGATAGTTCGCCTGCCAATACAGCTCCCCCAATTATCTCCGCGAATTTTCGCGCATTCTTGCCATTATTTCCCCCATTTAAACCCATGATGCTCAAGGCTTCTTTTTGTGTGGCAAGCTGAGTCCCGCCGCCGACCGTCCCGACAATTAAATCCGGTAAATAAACAGACACATATAATCCATTTTCATGCTCTTCAAAAGTGCTTACTCCCATTGAACACTCGCCAACATGTCCCAAATCCTGTCCTGCGGCAATAAAAATTGCGGCTAAAATATTGGCGAAATGAGCGTTTGCTCCGATACTGCCTGACATAACAGATCCATACATCAATTTTCCTTGCGCGACTTCAACAATTCTTTCTATGTTTGTTTTTAATACTGACGACACAATACCATTTGATAAAACAGCCTCAGTCCAGACTTTATAACCTCTACCTTCTATAAAATTAAGATAATTGGGTTTTTTATCAACGCACATATTTCCGGAAATAGCTATACATCTCGCGGACGTGTTCTCTTCTATATATTCGACTGCTTTTGCCGCCGCGATAGTCGCCATATTCATACCCATCGCGTCCCTTGTGTCAAAATGAAAACGGAGCCAGACATTTCTTCCCATAGAATAAGGAGTAATTTTAGTCAGAGTTAAATGGTTTGAAGTAGATTCAGCTAACTGCTTAATCCGGTCAAAATTAGCCTCTACCCAAATAGCCAATTTTTGGCCTTCCAAAATATTCTCAACTACAAAAACAGGAGCCCTGGTAATGCCTACTTTTTCGCTTATTACCGTTACTCCTCCGGCCTCTGAAATGGCTAGGCATCCCCTGTTGACTGAGGCAACCAATGCGCCTTCAGTTGTAGCTAAAGGCAAAAAATATTCACCATTTTGCAAATTACTTGTTAAGTGTAGCGGGCCGGCTATTCCCAAGGGGATTTGTGCGGCGCCGATCATATTCTCACAATTTCTAGTTGAGGCTTGTTTTTCATCCAAAGTAAACTTGCCGATATTGGCAAGATTAATATGCAATTTTTCCTCAAGCGCCTTTCGCCTGGAAGAAACATCAACAAAATTACGTAAATTCATACGCTCTTAATATATAGTCGTAATATAAGGCACAATCATTCGCTCAGAAGTTTACGCCAGCTTCGCGCGGTGCTGAAGGATATTCGCCCAAGTAAGAGCACGCTCCGCCCAGTTATATTTATTAGAGTCGTGAATTGCCTCGCCACGGAGTTTAAAATAATCCCTCGAAAAGCGCACGAGGGTGGGTTTTATTTTATTAGAAACCGGTGCTTGCAGTAATTCTTCTAAATACCCGTCCGTTTGAACTAAAAAACGATTGATAAGCGATTTTCTCCTTTCATAATTATCCGCAGTCCAATTACCAATCCTGGCCAAATTAAGTGATATGTCCATAACTTGAATGTAAAGGTCAGAATATTTCATAAAAGCAAATCTTTAACTATTTTATTGAACATTTCACATAGACTTGTTGATTGAATTTCACGGCTCAAATTTCCTTGACCCGGACGCAAATTAATCATTGAATTATAATCAATTTCGAGGGTAACAGGATCAAATCCACCACCCCATAAGAATTCCTGCTTTGAACCATCTTGCAAAAGAATTTGCTCCGCGTCAGCATGTCTTTCTCCGCCACCGGCCAAAATTTTTCTTTCAATATCTACTACGACTTTTATGTAATCTCCGCCAAAATCTTCCGCCATTTTTTTAATTTCCTCTTTAGTAGCTTTTTCCTGTATAATAAGAATCATGCACAAATTGTAACATATTTTAACGATAATAAATTCATCACATATAATCATATTATGTTAAATAAATAGCTATTTTATGAAAAAAACCTAAGTTATGTGGTAATTTTTGTCAGATTGATGTCAGTAAAAATTGCATTCCTGGTCAAGCGGGAAATCTTAATTTCTAATAATATAGGTCTATAAAGAACGGTCGGTCATATCCGAGTTCATTTTTTATTTAATATATGGCAGCAGTACTTGAAAAAAACACCATACCACTGACAGAAGCATATAATTTTGCAGCATCCAGCAGAACTGAACGGGTAAAACTTGCTGAATCGACACCGGAGTGGTTAAAGCCCGCGGATGTAATTAAAAATCCTGTTATACGAAGTATTAATGCCCGTGCTTTAGTTGAAGAAGTTAATCAATATTTACAGCCTGAAAGTTTCCACACGCTAGCTACTTTACCGGAACAGGTTTGGGACAAGCAGTTATTAAATGGACAGGTACAAACCATATATATCATGGGAATTTTTGCTCCCAGTGAGTTTGCCAGACAAGCTTCCATACGGAATCTAGATATCTATAAAAAACAAACCGGAAATTATAGTTTAACAGAAAATGATATTGTAGCTTCACCTTTTGCTCTGCAGAATGATGAACTTAATCCTAAAATCGCGAAGAATTGGCATGAATGGCATAGATTAGTTGATAGGTTTCATCAAAGAGGCGTGTCTGTGCTTATTGATTTTGTTTCTAACCATGTGGCGCCTGATCATCCATGGGTAGAAGAACATCCTGAATATTTAATTAAAGTTAATGAGGCTACCGCGAAACAAAAGCCCGAATATTATCATGAATACATCGATAAGAAAGGGGGAAAGCATTATTTTGCCTATGGAAAACAGAAGGATCATGCTGGCGATGATGAGCCGCCATGGACAGATACGCTTCAACTAAATTATGCCAATCCTGAGCTGCGTACTTCAATGATTGACAGACTTCGAGCTTTAGTGCCTTATGCTGATGGCGTCAGGGTTGATACTGCAGCGCTTCCTGCTTATGAGATATTCAGGAAAACCTGGGGAGATGTTATTGGTGAAATGAAACCATGGAATTTTTGGAAGGAAGCGCGTGCCGCAGTCAACCAAGAGGCTGAAAGACTAAAAAAGAATTTTGTATTGGCGGCGGAAGTATATAATCACGTTGATGCTGTAGGCGATTTTGATGAAAGATATGGATCATGGCTATACGGAAACCTCCTTAATGTCTGTAAGGACTCTAATGGCATTGGGGCGGTTAAGCGTGATTTGCAGGAAATTTATAATAATCCATATCCACGACGTTGGGCGTTTCTGACGAATCATGATTTACGCCCAGCCGTGGATGTATTTGGAGGCGTAAGTTCAACGGCTGCCGCCTTGACTGTAACTGCTTTTCAACCAGGACCTTGGATGATTCATCATGGAGAGGAAAGAATTCAGGCCAATCTTCCGATGCAAATAATTAAACCATGGCTCCAACTAGATTCTGAAGGGACGGCCGCGTATATGCAGGATCAATATAATAGTTTGCTCAAGCTTCGAAATTCTCGCTTAGTTCAAAATGGCAAATCGACACTTGTACACACGGACAGCAGCATTATAGCCCAACAATTTGATCTCCACGGAGATGGTATGGTTGTTTGCACAAATCTAAGCCCGGAGAAAGATGTGCGTTGCTCGATTAAGATTTCGGACAACGGATTATCTAAAGATCGTGTACGCGTGTATGATCTGGAAACCCGTAACTATATTGATCAAAGAATAATTACTGATCCTGAGGAAACAAGAGGCTTAATGCATATTAAACTTTCTCCCTGGGGACGACAAATCGTATTTTATCGGAAATAATCGAAGCAATTCATCCTTGCATAAAAAAGTATTCTAGTAATAAAACCTGTTATAATTAAGAGATTTAAGAAGATAAATATTTAAAAATAAAATGATATCTACAAAGCATTCTTGGGTGCAAAATGCAATAATTTATCAGATATATCCGCGCAGTTTTAATGATAGCAATGTTGATGGTATCGGTGATTTACAAGGAATAATTGAAAAATTTGATTATTTAGTTGATCTTGGAATTAACGCTGTTTGGATTTCTCCTGTATACCCTTCTCCTATGGCAGATTTCGGTTATGATGTATCGGATTATTGTGGTATTGATTCAATATTCGGCAACCTAAAGGATTTTGATAGATTAGTCAAAAAAGCACATGAACGCAGTATCAAAATATTTATGGATTATGTATTGAATCATACCTCAGATAAGCATCCATGGTTTGTGGAATCCCGTTCGTCAAAAAAAAGTAAGAAGAGAGATTGGTATATCTGGCATGATCCGGTTGATGGGCATACACCAAATAACTGGATGAGTGTATTTGAGAAATCCGCTTGGACACTTGATGAAATAACCGGCCAATATTATTATCATTCATTTTTATCAAAACAACCTGACCTGAATTGGGATAATCCGGATGTTGTTAGAGCGATGAAAGATGTTATGCGTTTTTGGTTCGATCATGGAGTAGACGGGTTCAGATTGGATGCTGTTAATTTCATTTGGAAACAGAAGCACTTTAAAGATGCTCCTATTAATCCTAAATTTATCAGAGGCAAGATGGAGCCCTATCAAAAGCTTTCGCACATATATAGTGTAGATCAAGACGAAGTGTTTACTATACTTGGGGAATTAAGTAAATATATAAAAGAAAATTTTAAAGAGAAGATATTACTTACAGAGGCATATCCTGAAAAACGTGGAATTGATTCTATCCCATATTATAAAAAATATTATGACCGATTTGATAATAAATTAATTGTTCCTTTTAATTTTGAGTTTATTTTTCTAACTTGGGAAGCAAAAATAATTAGCACATTTGTTGACGCCTATTTGGTCACTTTGGGTTCAAAGCACACTCCTTTATTTGTTCTTGGCAATCATGACAGATCAAGAATTGCAAGCAGAATAGGACGGACACAAGCGCGAATAGCGGCAATGTTGCTCCTCGCACTTCCAGGAATTCCTATAATTTATAACGGAGAAGAGTTAGGCATGCATGATGTGCCAATACCAAAATCAAAAATTCAGGATCCATACGC
>CAZJRC010000011.1:7006-13412 GCA_964548495.1 uncultured Gammaproteobacteria bacterium
AGATAAAGAGCGCACCCCAATGCAATGGAATTCTTTAAAAAACGCGGGTTTTACAAAAGGCACTCCCTGGCTTCCTTTGGCAGCGGATTATAAAGAAATAAATGCCGAAAAAGAACTTCGTGATAAAACATCTATGCTTACTCTTTATAAAATACTTATTAATTTCAGAAAAAAATCTCAGGCAATACTGAAAGGCAAATATAAATCGCTGAAACTGGATAACAAGTATGTGTATGGATTTATAAGAGAGTATAAAGACGAAAGAATAGCAATTTTTTTAAATTTCTCAGATAAAAAACAAAATATTAAGTTGCCTTATAAGGGAGCTAAATTAGCTTACAATACTTTTCTTGATCAAAAAGAAAGTAAAGTAATTGATTTTACAAATTTTTATCTTCGCCCAAATGAGGGATGCATATTTTTGCTTTAATATTATTATATATAACTTAATGCCTGCAGAAGATTCTTTATATGCTCGATTGTGTGACTCGGGAAATTAGCGATGCGAATCTGGGTGGATTTGCAAGAACCATAGCCATTGCCCATGATAAAGCCTAAGCTTTCTAAATATTGCATTATTTGGGGCTGATTGACTCCAACATCGGCAACTATAACAGTCTGAGAGCGGGATTTATGGTCTTTCACAAAAGCAGAAAACTGTTGATGATTATCAAGAAAATCATATATCATCTCTGCTTTTTCTGCTGACTGCCTTCTAATCTTCTCTATGCCTACTTCCAGCATGTCTTTAATTACATGATTTAGTATATAAATTTCTAAAACAGGCGGAGTTTCAGGATTCTGATTTTTCTGTGCAAATTTTTTGAGGTTTATAAAGCTATGATATGATCCGACAATAATTCCTTTTCGCGAAAGTATTTCTGCTTTTTGCATAGCGGCAGGACTTACAATCATTACGCCAAGACCGGCAGGTAAACCAAATCCTTTTTGAACGGAAAAAAATACGACATCCAATAAGCTGAAGTCTAAATCAACAATAGGAACTGAGGAAACAATATCCAGCGCGATTAACACGCCATGCTCTCGGTGTTTATGGCTGATTTCATATATTTCTCGTGCGGCCAGCATGACTCCGCTGCTTGTTTCATTGTGAGTAAGACAAATAAGTTCAGTATTTTGGGGAATTGGCGTGTTATTGAAATCGAAACCAACTCCGATTGCTGACTCAAATTTTTGGGGATTTTTACCCAGCGCTTGCGCGATGGTAAAAAATCTTTTTGAAAACGCGCCGTTGACAAAATGAAAACTATATTCTTCTACACAATTTTGGATCGTTCTTTCCATGGCTTCGGTACCGGAGCTAACAAAAAAAATGTAGTAGTTTTTGGGAATATTAAACATTTGGCTTATTCCGGACACGGTTTCTTGATAAATCTGCTCGTAAGATTTACTTCTGTGAGAAATGGAGGCAATATTATCCATAAATGCCTGTTTGAAATGTGAGACAACTGTCGGATAGAGTTGAGATGGACCTGGCGTGAAGAATACGGTTTTCATAATCAATAAAGCACTCTAACTTTTATTGTGCCGCTGATTTGAGTTAATTTTTTCGTAAGGTCATCATTGTAATTTTTATTAATATCAGTGATTACATACCCAATATTTTCATTGGTTTTGAGAAATTGTCCTTCAATATTTGCGCCTATTTGCGCCAAAACAGAATTAATTCGCGCGAGAGTACCGGGAATATTGTCATGAATATGAATAAATCTATGAGCATCCTTTTGCCCGGGCAATGAAAGGCTCGGAAAATTGACTGAAAGCACGGTACTGCCTGTATTTATATACTGAATAAGTTTACTGCTGACAAATTCTCCGATATTTCTTTGCGCTTCCTGCGTACTCCCGCTGATGTGCGGAGTCAGTATAACATTTGGCAAACCTTGAAGCGGAGAGCGGAATGGCTCTATATTGTTCTTTGGCTCATTTGGAAACACATCAATTGCCGCGCCCGCGATCTTGCCTTGTTTGATAGCTTTGACTAGCGCGTCTACATCAACAACATGACCTCTACTTGAATTTATAAAAATAGCTCCGTCTTTCATTTGCGCAAATTCCTTTTCCCCTATTAAATTTTTATTTGTTTTTGCTCCATCTACATGAACAGTAATCACATCACAGGTTTTCAATAACTCTGATAATGATTCACACTTTTGAGTATTGCCTAGAGCTAATTTATCTAAAACATCATAATAATATACCCTCATCCCCATACTCTCCGTCAACACGGAGATTTGTGATCCAATATTTCCGTAGCCTATAATTCCAAGTTTTTTTCCGCGTATCTCAAAACTATTCAGCGATGACTTGTCCCATATCCCCTGATGCATAAGAACGTTTTTCTCTAAGACTTTTCTATACAAAACAGTAATTTCACTCAGAACAAGCTCTACAACGCTTCTTGTATTGCTGAATGGAGCATTGAACACAGCTATGCCCTGCCTTGCTGCCTCAGTTAGGTCAATCTGGTTTGTCCCGATGCAAAACGCGCCAATACACATAAGTTTTTTAGCAGATGATAGCACTTTAGGAGTTATTTCTGTTTTAGAGCGAATGCCAAGAATAGAAACATCGGCTATTTTCTTTTCAAGCTCCTCCTCAGATAACGCGCTTTTAATGGATTCGACTTTATATCCTTGGTTTGTGAACAAATCATACGCATTTGAGTTAATATTCTCAAGCAGTAAAACTTTCATTTTAGAAACAGGATACGATTGCGATCGGGGAAGATCAAATAAAAAAAGCAGCTCATCGAAATTTTTTATAATTTTATCCGCTTTCGCCACTACGCCTTTACGATATACATTTTCAGTAAAAGCAAAGAAACTATCAGCCCTACCTTGTTCTTTAACTTGATAATCGGTTATACCATCACCAATGATATATACCTTACCGGTCAGATTCAGAGCTTTTACAGCTTTCGCCTTACCATTAACTTGCGCTAAGGGGTTTGATTTATCAAAACCGGTAATACGGCCGCTAGCGTTATAAGTAAAAGTGTTCGCGAGGACATGGTCACTAGCAATGCCAAAGTCTTTCACAACAGGAAATACATATTCTTTGAAGCCGCAGGTGATTATATAAATATACTTATTAAACTCATGAAAAAAATTTTTATTACGCGATATAGAAGGCGTAATATGATTCTTCAGTAATTCGATAAGATTATTAATATCATCCTTGGTTGGCGTGAATAGTGATAGACGCCGAGCGAGAGAGGTAGGAAAATCAATCGCTCCTTCCATGCCTTGTTTTGTAATATCAGCTACTTCTTTGGTAATTTTTTCTTTATCTTGCTGATGAGATAAAGCTATTGCGGCCAGTTCATCAAGTGCCTCTTTCGCAACAAAAGTGCTATCAAAATCAATAATAAAAGTAGGTGTCATAAGTTAATCAAGAAAAATTTTACCGGGATTTAATATGCCAATAGGATCTAATAATTTTTTGACATCTTTCATAAGAGACAGGCTGGAGGCATGTTCAATTGGCAGAAATTTCCTCTTGCCAATACCTATGCCATGTTCGCCTGTTATAGTCCCTTCAACATCTATCGCGAAGCGTATAAGTTCTTCGTTTAACCTGACGGCTTTGGCGTAAGATTTTTTATTATTTAATTCATATACTGCCCAAGCGTGAAAATTACCATCTCCAATATGGCCAAACATGATTGTCTGCAAATTAAATTTTACTGACAATTTTTTTGCTTTGTCTAAAAATTTAGGAATTTGACTGACAGGAACGCCGACTTCCGCGGACAATATTCCCATATTCGGGAAAATAGATGGGAGGATTGGCCGGAGCGCCCTTCTATATTCCCATAATTTTCTAATTTCATCAAGCGTTGTAAATTCATGATACGATACAGCATTATTCATTTCGCAGATAGATTTTATTTGCGTTAAGTTTATTGATACAACCTCTTTGCTTCCATGAAGTTCAATCAGCAATGTAGGTTTATCCAGCAGATTAGCTCCCTTTGCTTTGTTTACGAGATGTATATAATTGCCATCCATAAACTCAATTGATGCAGGGTTTATATCAGATTTCAGTAATTCAAGGCTTGTTATTGAAGCAACAATATTATTTGGAAATGCTGCCAATACAGCAACCTTAAACTCGGGCAGCGGTCTTAGCTTTAGTACGGCTTCCGTTATGATACCAAGAGTTCCTCCGGATCCGATAAATAGATTTTTGAGATTATACCCTGAAACAGACTTGAATGATCTATTGCCAACTCGAATAATTCTTCCGTCTGCCAATACAATCTCAAGCTCTAATGCGGCATCTGCTACTACTCCATATTTGATCGCGTACATGCCTCCGGCATTGTTGGCAATCATGCCTCCAATCGTAGCTAAATGTTTACTACCGGGAGCTGGGGCAAACCACAGATTGTGAGGCTTTAATCGCGCGTCGAGTACTTCTCCAATGATTCCGGGCTGCACCCGAACTTGCATATCTTGGGCAAATACCTTTATCATCTTATTCATTCTTGTCATATTTATTACTATTCCGGCTTTAATTGGAATTGGATTCCCTTCTAAACTTGACCCTCCTCCCCAAGCAGTGACCGGGATTTGATGTAAAAATGCCAATTTAAGTATCTTGCTGACTTCTTGAGTATTTTTGGGCCAGATGACAATTTCTGGAATTACAGCTTTGTGAAATGACATGTCTTTTGAGTGATTTTCCAGGTGTTTTTTATTTTGGGATAACTGTTTATCGCCAACTATAGCAATTAAAGAATTTAATACTTGCTTTGTGATTGTCATTTTATATTCTGATTTTAACATATAAAAGTTATTTTAAAAATGTTATAATTTGGACAGATGGGGACAAAGATATTTATTATTCTTTTAATTGTTATTATATACTTTCCGATTAAACCCGCCTTTGCAGATTCCCCATTTGCTTCTTTCAACAATAAATTCGGGGTTCATATTTTATTTCCTGAAGAAATACAATCCGCGGCCGAGCTGGTAAATAGCAATGGCGGCGATTGGGGATATGTCACCATTCCTATTCAAGCCGGTGATAAGGACATAGTTAAATGGCAATTGTTTATGGATTCCGCAAAGCAGAACCATGTTATCCCTATCATTCGCTTAGCCACTGAGGGAGATTACTTCAATACTAAAGTATGGAGGAAGCCAAATGAAACCGATATTATTGATTTTGCCAATTTCTTAAATTCTCTAAGTTGGCCTATTAAAAACAAATATATTGTTATTTTTAATGAGGTTAACCGGTTTGACGAATGGGGCGGGGATGTAAATCCCAGCGAATACGCGGAGCTTCTAAATTTTGCCGTAACTGTTTTTAAATCAAAAAACCAAGCTTTTTTTATAATCAGCGCGGGGCTTGATAACGCGGCGCCCGAGGTACCAGGGCAATATAAAAACCAATATAATTATTTGGATGAGATGGATAAGGCAGTGCCCGGAATTTTCAATCAAATAGATGGTTTGGCCAGCCATTCTTATCCCAATCCTGCTTTTGCTCAACCGCCTGGCGCAGGCAGCAGAATGGGTATTAACAGCTTTGATTATGAACGAAAACAAGTAAAGAATATGAGTAGAAAAGACTTGCCTGTTTTCATCACTGAAACCGGCTGGTCAACAAACGCGGTATCAGATCAGACAGCTGCTGATTATTATACGCAAGCTTTTAATACTATCTGGTCAGATACAGGTATCGCGGCGGTTACACCGTTTTTACTTCGGGCAAACGGGGTATTTGCTGAATTTTCCTTAATTGCTGAAAATGGTATTCCTTCAGCACGGTATCAAATGATTAAATCCTTGCCAAAGACTAGAGGGATGCCTGTAATAATTAAGAATCCGCCATTATTATTACAGCATATAAAAAATGTATTGGGCTTGGATGATTCGACTCTCAGCTTTGATAAAGCAGAAGCATATGAATATCGAAATTTTTCAAAAAAAGAAAGCGGGGCGCGAAAGTTCTCAACGGCGAATCTTGCTATGATGGCTTTCCGCTGGCTAATTGGGAATTAGAATATGGAGTGGGAAAAGGCTGACGATATACAAAAAGAAATAGATACGGTATTATCGGTACTTGATTTGCCGTATATTAAAGTGTCAAGAATTTTTTGCTACCGCAGTACAGGGTCGAAGGCACGTGCTTATGCCAGGACTTGGGCTATGCCTAAAATTTTTCAGAGGGCGCTGGGCATTGAGCCTGCTTATGTTATCGAGGTGCTAGCTAAGCATTTCAATAAATTAGACGAGGACGAACAGAAGAAAGTGCTTATTCATGAACTATTACATATACCTAAAAATTTTTCAGGCGCGCTTCTTCCACACAGAACAAGAAGCAGGAATTTGCACGCGGTCGCGAATAAATTGTTTAAGGAGTATAAAAA
>CAZJRC010000011.1:13435-13684 GCA_964548495.1 uncultured Gammaproteobacteria bacterium
CTATAATTCATGGCAGTGATATTGCCGCTTCTAGAAAATTTTTTCAAGAGGAAAAAAAGCGATTTCCTGATTCTACTATATTGCTTGAAGACGAAGTTAATCTCACTCATTTGTCGCAGATTTTGCAGGGAGGAGGATTATTCGCAAACAGTAAGGCTATATTTATTGAACAATTTTTGACTGACCGCAAAAAAAGCGCTGAGAAAGAGGCTATTATACACTATCTCGTAAACGAGGCAAAAAAGTGCG
>CAZJRC010000011.1:13719-17711 GCA_964548495.1 uncultured Gammaproteobacteria bacterium
AACTCCTTTTATTGGTTCGACAATAAGATCTTTTAAGATCGCGTCTGTACTATTTACTTTCCTGGACGATATAAAACCACGAAATGGGATGCGTCTAGTACGATTATTCCAACAAGCTCTTAAAACAAGTGAGCCGGAAATGATTCTTTTTATGATCGTCAGGCAACTGAGAATTCTACTCGCGATGTCTGAGACTAGCGCAGACACCATAACTGAAGTGTCACGACTCGCTCAGTGGCAAAAAAGTAAATTTGAGAAGCAGGCTCGCCTTTTTGATAAAAATTTGCTGCAAAAACTGTATTCAAGCTTATTTAAAATTGAATTAGCCCAAAAGACGGGCGGGTTAAACACTTCTCTTATTTACACAATTGACTTTTTTCTAGCTGAGATTTAATATATTAACGTGATCAAGCCCACAATCTTCAAAGCCTATGATATCCGCGGCATATATCCTGACGATCTCGATGAACACGCGGCATATATCCTGGGGAAGGCAATTTATACATTCTTTTTCAGACGCATGTCGAAAGAAAATTTGACTGTGGTTGTCGGCGGAGATATGCGCTTATCTACTCCGGCGCTTATGAGCGGAGTAAAAAAAGGATTAGTTGAATGCGGAGCTGATGTGATCGAAATTGGTATTGTATCTACTCCAACTATGTATTTCGCAGTTCGACATTATGGATACAATGCAGGAATTCAAGTCAGCGCTTCGCATAATCCCAAAGAATATAATGGCATGAAAATGGTCATAAATACGCCTGAGGGCTTACTTAAGATTGGCAAAACTACAGGACTTGATACAGTTAAAAAAATTGCTGAGGATGGTGAATTTATGGTAAGCGGCAAGACAGGCAAAACAATGAAAAAAGAAAATATATTGGCTGAAGAAGTAGCAAACGCAATTGAAGTCATCAAGCCCGGACCAATTAAACCCCTTACGGTAGTAGCTGATGCCGCGAACGCGATGGGATCGCTATATCTGGACGCATTGTTCTCTAAATTACCATGCAGGCTTATTCGTATGAACTTCGAACTTGATGGTACATTCCCCGTACACCAGCCTGATCCTTTGCAGTTTGAGACATTAAAGGATTTACAAAAACGCGTGGTAGATGAAAAAGCAGATTTGGGCATAGCGCCTGATGGTGATGGAGATAGGATATTTTTTATTGATGAGAAGGGGAAAATTGTCCCCGCGTCTATAACGACCGCGATCATCATCAAGGAAATACTGAACAAGTACAAAGGCGAAAAAGTAGGATTTGATATACGTTATATCTGGTCAGCGCAAAAAGCGGCAATAGACAATGGGGGTATACCTATTATTACAAGGGTAGGCCACGCGTTGATAACAGAAACTATGCATAAAGAAAAACTCTTTTATGCCGGTGAATCGTCAGGACATAATTATTGGCGATTCGCTGGAGGCGCCGAGTCTTCAATCGCGGTTGTACTTACAATGCTGGATACTATTTCAAAAGAAAATAAGCCTATGTCTGAAATTGTCAAAGAGTTCAGCGCGAGTTTTGAGTCAGGAGAAATAAATTTTCATCTCAAAGATACAAATGAGGCAAAACAAAAAATCGCCTTATTGCAGGAAAAATTCAAAGACGGCAAGATTAATTTATTAGACGGGCTATCAGTCGAATATGATGACTGGAGATTTAATTTACGCGCGTCCAATACCGAACCGCTTTTGCGGCTGAATATAGAAACAAAAAATAAAGTACTTACTGACACTAAAAAGAAGGAGCTTACTCAACTTATATTATCTAAATAAAATAAAATGATTAAACTTGCTCGATTTGATAAAAATACATATACTAATGAGCCTTTTGCTTTGAAAGTAGTTAAACCATGGGGGCATGAAATTATTTTTACCCCCTCGGATTTGCCCTATACTGGAAAAATAATTCATATAAAGAAAGGCAAAAGATTGAGCCTGCAAGTACATGATAAAAAACAAGAGAGCTGGTATCTTTTGGGCGGACATGGTAAGATTATTTGGGATGATAAAAACGGTGAACTTATAGAAACAGAATTGATGTCAGGACAAGGATATACTTGTAGAATCGGACAGCGGCATCGTCTAGCCGGTATTACCGATTGCGACATTCTTGAAGTATCGACTCCCGAAATAGGAACAACGTACAGATTGGAAGATGATTACAAAAGACCTGATGAAACGGAAGAAAATAGACACGAAGAGAGGAAAAAAATAGTATGATTGATCTTAATAATGTTGATGAATTAAAAAAACTTGATCCGCAAAACACTTTAGGATCAACGGAGCTTTTGCCACTTCAATGCGAGACAGTTTGGAATCAGGTTAATCAAATCGAGGTGCCAAAAGATTACCGTGAAGTCGAAAAAATAGTATTTTGCGGTATGGGCGCCTCAATTTATGGCGCATTGGTTATCAAAGCGCTCGCGGGTCGGGAAATGCCTTTGCCAAGCGAAATTGTGAGTGATTATTACTTGCCCGATTATGTGGATAACAATACTCTTGTAGTCCTGACAAGCTATTCTGGTACTACTGAAGAGGTGCTTTCATGCGCGCATGACGCAAGGGCAAAAAACGCAAAAATTATCGTCATTACCAAAGGCGGACAACTCGCAGAATTCGCGAGTAAGAATTCATTGCCGGCGTATATTTTTGATGGCAAATTAAATCCAGCCGGAGTACCTCGTCTGGGCAATGGCTATACGATACTTGGACTTATTGGACTATTAAATAAAATTTGTAATTTCGAGATTGAAGAATATGAGATAACTAAAGCAATTAAACGTTTAAAAGACAAGCAGGAAGACTTAAAAACTTCAGCGCAAAATGATTACCAACAATTTATCAATAAAATACCAATAATCATCACTGCCGAGCATCTGTCTGGAAATGGACATATATTGAGGAATCAATTTAATGAAACCAGCAAAGCATTTTCCGCAAACTATATTATTCCCGATTTGAATCATCATTTGATGGAAGGTTTACAATTCCCTCAAGGCGCTCCGCTTTATTTCTTAATCTTGAATACGCCAAACTTTTCTGAAAAAATAATTAAACGTATTGAGCTCACAATTGATGTTATTAAACAAAATAATCACGAGGTGTATGAATTCAAGACAAACGGACAGACAATTTATGATGATTTTCTTGAAACACTGCAATATGGCAGTTTCCTCAGCTTATATCTCGCCTTATCATATAACCAAAATCCGGCAATTAACCCCTGGGTAGATTATTTCAAGAATAAATTAAGTACGGCCTCATAGTATCTTATATATTTTCGTTTTGTCTTTTTTAAATACTACTTTGCCTAATTTTTCAAATTTTTCCTCATCCAGATTGGGATATTTCTGATATTCCAAGTCGCCCAGAAAGACATAGTCTACCTTATATTTTTCCAACAACTGCCTGGCTAATGACAGATCTTTAGTCTCATACATATTTGCTACGTCTGCTATTCTTGGCTCTGCAATATCATAACTCCCTCTCCAGAGCCATTCGTGCACTAACCATCCCAGAACTGTAGGCAATCCTGTATTGGCAGAAACACGAGCATAGTCGGTATACGAATCCCCTTGCGCTTCAAGGATAACAGGCTGACCTTTTACATTAGCATTAATCCACAAGATTGCTTCATAGTCACTCGGGTAAAGCGTTTGCAAGTATGTGATGCCGTTTAAGCCTTTATAGTCTTTTAGATTCCCATAATATGACCCAATCGCTAAATACGGGTAAGTCATCACCAGAATAATTAAAGGGGTTGAAATTGATAAAAATAATACACGCAGCCTAGCTTGTGAGAGCCTGGTAAAAATATACATACTCGTAATTGAGAGCATAATAAACGCTTGAAATACTAATTTAAACATAGTATTCGCCCGATAATGATCAGGGTAAATATCTCTTATGTATACAAATTCAGGGATAAAAATAAGTATTGTTGAAATTATAATTAATAGGAGTATAAAAATATCGATACGCA
>CAZJRC010000011.1:17721-18721 GCA_964548495.1 uncultured Gammaproteobacteria bacterium
AATTTTTTTGTTCATGATCAAATAAATCAAGAATGACGATACAAAAAAATAGAAGAAGCCATACAACATCATAAATTCCCACCAGTAGGAACGCTGACAGTGGTCTGCTTCGAATAATAACGGCCCTAACTTTCCGATTTTAACTAGAGCAGGAGGAGCGCATAGGACACCGATCCCTGAAACAAATGGTTTGAAATAATGATTATAAGGAAAAGAAAAAATTGTAAATGTAGCTATGACAAGAATAATAGGCGCAAGCAGACGAGCAATAAAAATCCATACCGAAACAAGGCGAGATCTTTCCCAGACCAGAAAAGAAATTACTAATGAGGCGAGCAATAAATACACTCCCCCATCCCAGGCATTGGTCATGTACATAATAGCAAGCAGAAAACCGATAAGTATGATTTCTCGCGGGGGAAGCACAAAATATTCACCAAATTGTCTCATCCTGGCAATATTTATCCAGGATTTTTTTCGATCATCAATTATTTCCTCTTTTACAGATGGATCTGTCTTTATAAAGAGCGATAATAGCAGCGCGATAAAGGTCAAGACAAATGGAATATCCAGTACATGCCCATGCAGATCGGCAACAACCCACGAATAAATTGGAAATTCATGAATTGTGTGATAAATATATCTTGTGGCATTGGGATACCAGTAGGAATTCGGAAAGCTAAGCGGTAAAAAGGGCAGTTCCCAGACAGGCTTTGGATTATCGCCTGGATACTGGCCGAAAAAAGCGTAGATAATATGTAAATTCCCGCCCAGGGTTGTCAAAATAGCAGTTAATAAGCCGGCAATAATCGATTTTAGCTTGAATTTTAGATTCGGGAGTTTTTTATGTGCGAAACAAAATAGATTAGCGCCTATTGAAAAAGTTTGCGTCAGGCACAGAGCAAATATGGCAGACAGCATGATGTTAAAGGACAGGTATGACGGAATAGAGGAAAATTTAGTAAGCATAGCGGTAACAAAATGGCCGTAGTAGTAGTAA
>CAZJRC010000012.1:0-3499 GCA_964548495.1 uncultured Gammaproteobacteria bacterium
GTATTAATATACGATAAAAATTGAGGCTTTATTGTTGAGTTATATATTATATTATTATGAATTTCTCTGCTAAAAAACTCTTATTAATTGGATTTATAGTTATATTACTTATAGGTATTCCTATTACTATTTATTTTTTACAACAACAACAGGAAACCAGAACCAGGGCTGAGAAATCAACAAATCTCAGTTTTGCGCCCGATTCTACACAAAGTAACCCGATCCAGAAAAAAATTGGCGACTCAATACCTTTTGACATCATGGTTGATCCTGGCAGTAATCTGGTTTCATTTATAAAGCTTCAGATTGAGTACGATACTGATAAACTGGCGACATCAGCCAGTGCATTTGTGCCAAATACTATTATTTTTCCGACCATTCTTGAAGGACCTATTTATTCACCGGGGAAAATAGAGATTACCCTATCTGTAGGACCTGATCCAACAAAGGCAATTCAGATTTTATCTAAGGCCGGAACAGTTACTTTCACGGCTCTAGCAAATACTCCGGATGGACAGCCGACGCTAGTCACTTATGGTCCCAACACCCAAGCCTTATCTATTGGGCCAGCAGACCAGGCAAGCGAAAATGTACTATCCTTAACAACTCCAGCAACTATTGTGATAGGAGGAACCAGCACTACTCCGGTACCTAGCGGAACAATAGTTCCTATACCTACCGGCACTTTGACTCCTACGCCTAACACAACTAACACGCCAACGCCCACAACTTCGAGCAGCGTTACTAATACTCCAACTCCAAGCCCCACCTCAACTACCACTCCCTCTCTTTCGCCTACGCCTACAGGCATAGGGTCAACGCCTTCACTTAATCAAGTTCCAGTTTGCAGCGGTCTGGCTGTTGATAGAGAGACGACGGGAGCGGCTCCATTTTCTATAACTTTCACAGCAAATGGCAGCGATTCTGACGGAACTATCAGTAAGGTAAACTTTAATTTTGGTGATGGAGCTGTAAGTGAAGATATTACTACGGCCGGTGGAATTGGTACTAACTCAATAAACATAGCAGTATCGCATACATACGACAATCCCGGTACATATACCGCATCAGCAATTCTAACTGACAATAGCGGCGGCGTAAGCAGTTCAGCCTCCTGCCAACAAAGCATAGTAGCTCAAGCAAGTACTGAAACTCCAACGCCAACAGAAGATATAGGAGCGCCCACATCAATACCTACGCCAACAATGGCACCGACCGGTTCTATCAACAGCGCATTCGGCATCGGCGCGGCTGTGATGTTCCTCATCATCGGCGGAGGATTACTGCTATTTGTACTCTAGAATTAAAATTGCGAATTAAGGGGAATTCTTATTTATCAGTAAACATGGAGAAGAGGGCTTCCTGAGAAAGGGAGACTTTGCCAGTTTGTATCATTTTCTTTTTTCCTTTTTTCTGAGCTTCGAGTAATTTGTCTTTTCTGGTACGGTCTCCGCCGCTCATTTTGGCTAAAACATCTTTCCTGAAAGGCGGGATTTCTTCACGGCTGACAATATTTCCATTGATCGTTGCTTGAATGATCTGCCTGAACTGCTGTCGGTCAAGTGAATCCTTTAATTTTTTTGCTTTTTCACGGGCTACAAAAATGGCCTCATCTTTATAAACCAACTCCGAGAGAACATCGATTGGATTAGTATTGATTAAAATATCCAACTTTACTAAATCTGCTTTTTTGTAATCAGAAAGCGAATAATCAATACTGCCAAAGCCTGAAGTTATGGATTTGATTTCTCCAGCAAGACCGCGGATAAACATGGAATATGGCATTTCATAAGACAGCACCGCGTACGCTTCATGATATCGCATATCAAGAAGTTTGGCTTTTTTCTTTTGGCAAACAGCCATAACGTTGCCAACATACTCCGCTGGAGCATAAATATTTAACAGCATATATGGTTCGTAAATTTCTTCTTCTGCTCGTTTTTCGTAAAGCACTTGGGGTTGGGTCAACAAAAGATCCAAATTAAATTCTTGTTTCAAACGTTCTTTTACAATATCAGCATGTAAAAGTCCCAAAAAACCAACTCTAAATCCACTCCCAAGATAAGCCGAATATTCCTCCGTATATGTAAGAGCATTGTCGTTAAGGGCTAATTTATTAAGAGATTCACGTAAGCGGGGAAAATCATTAGGGTTTTTAGGATATACTCCAAAAAAAACCATGGGTTGGGGAGTAGTGTATCCTGGAAGGGGAGACACAGAGCTGCCTTGCTCTACAATAGTATCTCCAACACGACAAAGCTTAATGTCTTTGATGCCACCGACTATGTATCCAATTTCGCCGGTTCCAAGAACTTCAGTTTCTTTCAGAAACGGGATAAACTTACCAACTTCTGTGACCTCAGTTTTGATACTGTTTTGGTAAAATTGGATTTGACTTCCTTTTTTGACACTACCATCGATAATCCGCACATACGCAATAACTCCCCTATACTCATCATATACCGCATCAAAAATAAGAGCTCGGAGAGGCGTATGCTCATTCCCAATAGGAGGTGGAATTTTGGCAATAATTTTTCGCAGAAGCATTTCAACATTTTCGCCTGTTTTGGCTGAAATTAAAATAATATCTTCTTTGCTGAAGCCAAAATCAACGAGTTCTTTTGTGACTCTCTCAATTTGGGCATTGGGTGAATCAATTTTATTAATAACAGGAATCAAAACCAGATTAAGCTTTTTCGCGACCTGATAATGCGCGACAGTTTGCGCCTGAATCCCCTGAGTAGCATCAACTAAAAGAACTGCCCCTTCGCAAGCGGCAAGGGTACGGGAAACTTCGTAAGAGAAATCAACGTGCCCCGGAGTATCAATCAGATTAAGTTCATAAACTGAGTCATTTATGAGATCCTTCGACTCCCCCCGATTTAATCGGGGTTCGCTCAGGATGACAGATTGAGAGGAGTATTTCATTCTTACCGGCGCAAGCTTAATAGTAATCCCCCGCTTCCGGCTGATTACATTCTGATCGAGAAATTGTTCTATTAATTTATCTTTTGGTATTGTACCTGTAATCTCCAAGAGTCTATCAGCTAGCGTTGATTTACCGTGATCTACGTGGGCAATTATCGCAAAATTGCGAATTAAATCCTGACTTTCCATGCTCACTATTGTAGTTGATTTGTTTTGGCCGCGCAAATTTATTTTATGCTACAATAAATTAAGCTCATGGAAAAGATATTAGACAGGATATCGCAGGGCGACAGTGAGGCTGTAGCCGAGTTTTATAAAAATAATTCACGGAAAATAGTTGCCTATTTACGAAAAAGGCTTCCGGCTCCAGAGGACGCGGAAGAGATATTGAATGACGTGTTCTTCGCGGCGATTGACGAGCTGCATCTTTTTCAGAAAAAAAGCAGTGTCACAAATTGGCTTTTTAAAATTGCCCGTAATAAAATAGCAGATTTTTATAGAAAGAAAAAAATAAAATCCGTTCTTTTATCTTCAGCCCCCTTCCTGGAAATAATCGCTGCCGAGATTCAAC
>CAZJRC010000012.1:3518-12762 GCA_964548495.1 uncultured Gammaproteobacteria bacterium
TTGAAAAAAATAAAATCCGTGACAGAATCGAGAAAGCATTTATGGATATTTCTATTCCGTACCAAAAAATTCTACGTCTGCATTACATAGACAGAATATCTGTCAAGGAACTGGCAGAGATATTCAATTTGTCCTTCAAAGCAACTGAATCCCTGCTTTTCCGGGCACGCAGGCGTTTCCAGCAAGCATATGAACGAGCATGAATTCTTATTGAAGCTTCAAATAAGAGCCAAAGAGCAGGAAAAACTCATAAATCGAATGGCATTCCCCCGTGTATTTAAAGCTGTTGCTATCTGGCTTGGCAATCATCCGTGGAGAATACTTATCCCTATTGCTTTCATAATATCAATTGCTTTTCATGGAGTTATAGGACAGCCTTATGATGATTTAATATTAAGAATTTTCGGCGGTCCAAAATGAAGAAGTATACTTTTTTTATTTTTGTTGGCTTTATCTGGACAAAGACACTAATTGGATTGACGTTTTATCCCTTTAAATCAGTCAAAGGCCTTGTGTATCGGCCTATTCTATTGCCTGTTATATTTTCTCCGATTGCTGGTCTTATTATTTTAATTATAGCAGGGAGACTGGCTGCTTTGCTTGTTTCGCCTCAGGGACTGAAAAGGGAAATTATTGTAATTTTTCTAAGCACAACGCTCTTATCAATCCTTTTCTGGCAGATTCTGCTTTTATATTTGCTGGTAAGTTTTTTCATAGCACTTAAGAGGCGGTGAATAATTAATATACTTACTTCTCGCTTACCGCATGATGATTATTATGAGGACCAAAATATCTCCTGAGAGTTATCCAAATTAGCCATGCCATAAATACCATGACTATTGAGAAAAGAAAATAGCCAATGCGCCAGTTGATATTGAAGTCTTGAAGAATCCTGGTAAATTCCGACATGCCACCCATGCTCGCGATTAAATTAAGTGGTAGAAAGACAACGTTGATCATGGTAAGATTTTTCAAAAGAGTATTCATATTGTTGTTGATGATTGTGCCTCTGGCATCCATGAGGCCTGACAAAACAGTGCTATATATTTGAGCTTGTCTGGCGCTTTGCGTGTTTTCTTGAATAGTGTCCTCTAAAAAATCCAATTGGGGAGGTGTTAAATTAAGTTTTTCCGCGTTTTTGTATAATTTTGCTAAAACCGAACCATTGGCTTCAATCGCATTAATATAATAAACAAGGCTTTCGCTGATATCCAGCATTTGTAAAAAATATTTGTTTTCCAGAGATAGGCTTAATTTGCCTTCAAGCTTTATAGTCGCTTGCTTAATAGCTTTAAGGTGATTAAGATATTGACGGATAATATGAAAAAAGTAGCGTAAAATAATATCATTGATTGAATTGACGCCCTCGAAACTGCGCTCTGAAAATGGAATGTTATCTTCTCCAATTACAATCAGCGATTCTCCTTGAATAAAAAAGCCTATTGATAATACATCAAATTGATATTTTATACTGAAAGAGCCTTCATGAGCTTGTTTCCAAATTATCGCTGTATAATGTTGTTCGAATTCAACTCGAGATATTTCATCCGGATCCAGCGCGGCATCAAAATCATAGCTATCTATACCTAACTTTTGAATAATTTGGCTTTTCTCATGCTCACTTGGGGCAGTAAAAACATGAATATTCGCGTCTGAGGCAGAACTGAGATTAATTTTACCATCCTGAATTTTGAAAAAGGTCTGCATTGGAAAAAGACAAAAAGCAGGTAATATCTGCTTTATACTTAAATATTAGTCTTGACTAATTATGCTTGTCAATAAGTAGATGGCTCTAGATAATTTTCGATAGCTAGAGCGGCTTTTGTCCCTGATCCGGCAGCTGTGGCTGCCTGCCGATACGTGTAGTCCGCGACATCGCCCGCAATAAATACTCCTTCAACAGAACTGTATATTTCGTTTTTAACACTGATATAACCATGAGCATCAAGCTCCAGTTGTCCCTTGAGAAAATCTGTATTCGGTTTATGTCCAATGGCTATAAATACGCCGTCAATGGCCATTTCTTTTGTCTCACCGGTTTTGACATCTTTCAATCTAATACCTGTAACTTTGTCGTTTCCCAGTATTTCATCAACTGCTTTATTCATTAAAAATTCCACATTAGTTTTGGATTTAAGAAGTTCCTGTAAAGCTGCTTGCGCGCGAAAGCTTTCCCTCCTGTGAATGACGATCACTTTTTCGCAAA
This sequence comes from uncultured Gammaproteobacteria bacterium, assembly GCA_964548495.1. Lineage (GTDB taxonomy): Bacteria > Patescibacteriota > Microgenomatia > Levybacterales > UBA12049 > JAHIGH01. The sequence continues at coordinate 5,725 of CAZJRC010000012.1, forward strand.
TTTTAGATAGATGCTGCGCTTCTCTCAACGCAGTATCTCCGCCGCCGACTACAACTACTTTTTTATTTTTGAAAAAAAAGCCGTCACAGGTCGCGCATGCTGAAACACCTTTGCCCCTTAAGCGCTGCTCTGAGGGAATTTCAAGCCAGCGGGCTGAGGCGCCGGTGGCGACAATTACGCTTTGAGTTTTAATAGTTTTACTATCTGTCTTAATTTCAATCGGCTTTTTTTTAAAATCCACCGAAATAACGTTTTCCTCAACGAATCTAGTTTCAAACCTTTCGGCCTGTTCGCGAATACGCGTCATTAGGTCAGGTCCTTGGATGCCTTCCGGAAAACCCGGAAAATCATCCACATCCGTTGTCAGCATTAATTGTCCTCCCGGTGTATCCCCGGAGATAACTAATGGATTAAGGCTACCGCGCGCGCAATATATAGCCGCGCTAAGCCCTGCCGGACCTGAGCCGATGATTACTACTTTTTCAATATCTTTATTCTCCATATTATTCTCCCCAAACTATTTTTTATTATAACATGGATACCGCATTTAGTCCTGCGATTATCCTTTCAAAAAAAGGAATATCTTATAATCCTAACTCTTTATTCAAAGCATCTTTATTAAATCCAGAAATTGCAACTTCAGACCCGTCGTCTTTTACAATATGCGTACATGGCACAGACATTGACTTGCAGATATGCATTGATTCTGCCGATTTATCCGGATTATAATCAAGCACAATATCCTCGAAAGTCACGCCTTTTTCTTTGAGATAACCTTTCAGCATATGACAATATGGACAAGTTGTTGTAGAATAAACTGTTATTTTGGCCATTCTCTTATCACCTCCTTTCAAATCATGCTCCTCTTTCTGTTTGTAGGGACACTTAGCGTCAGCATGTGAACAAAATACGCAACAGTCGCCCTCCTTTGACTTAATTCTATTTTTACAAAATTTACATTCGTAGAAATACTGACACGAGTCTGAGGGCATAACGACTTCCTGAGTTTTCCCGCAAATAGGACAGGCAAGATTGGCTTTTGTTCTGATTTTATTTTCCATACTTTCTAAATTATTTTATTAATGTTACACAATTTAATCCTTGTCATTTTCGTACTTGATAAGGAATCTATACAAACAATTATTGAAATAGATTCCCGCCTACGCGGGAATGACGGTAGGTAAAATGAATTATACATATATACTGCTAAATATTCTGTCAGTTAAACGACGTTTTATAAAGCCTTACTCTTACTCGTTAATAAGTCATGCAAAGTTTTATTATTAAACTTTAAAATTTCTGATATAGAGTTAATTTTTATATCTAATTCCTCGTGTATTTTATGGTCAATTGCGGCGTAATGACCCTGACAAACCTCAACTGTAAAGACCTGCGGAAATTTAAGTCTTACTTTTGCCAAAGCATCAGCTCTGTCATCTATCAAAATAATACTACTGTCTTTATATTGCCTAATAATCTGCGCAAAATTCTCCCATTTATGCTCATATAATAAAACCTCATCAACCAGCTTTGCTAAACCGCTTTTCTCAATTTTCATTTTTTGAAATATACTATCTCCCTCTGTAAACAGGGCTACTTTTCCAAGTGTTTTTAAATGAGTCAGGACATTTTTTGCCTCGGGATATAACGCGTGGGCAAATTCAATAGAATCAAAGATTCTATGAAGTTTTGTATCGCACGTATCCTTGTGCATTTCCGCGCAATAGATATGAATAATATTGGGGAAATCTACAAGCTTTTTATAATCTCTGAAATTGTCATGGTGATGCCAAAAATGCATCGCCTCTTTTTCACCTAATACCAAAATTAAAGAGTGTTTTATTTCTTCTTTAATATGGTCATTGTCAAGTAATGTATTGTCAACATCAATGAGAAATACCATGTATTTTTCCATAAGCTCTTACTTATTAGCAGTCGGCGCGTTATTTGATAATAGTTTTGATGCCATAGTTTATTGGTAAATTGACTATATACAGCAGCTTAATTTTGTTATATCGTTGCTAAATGACAACGCTGCAACCTTAATACTTTCTGAAAGTGTCGGAAACATGGGAAGAGAATTAACTACATCATCAATTGTATTTTTATTCTTTATGAGCATCATCGCTTCCGCGATCAGTTCCCCCGCATTTGGCGCTAAAATATGAACTCCCATAATTTGCTTAGTCTTGGGATGAATTGCCATTTTGATAAGACCCTCGGTTCTGTTAATTATTAATGCTTTTGGAACATCTTTAAACGACACGGTTTTACACATACAAGTACCAAACTTCTTCATTTGCTCCTCTTCTGTAAACCCTACTCCCGCAAGCTGCGGATCAGTAAAAATTGTCCAGGGGACAGAATTGTAATCTATACTTTTTTGAGTATCTTTTAGGGCATTTTCAGCGACCAGCGTACCTTCTCTGCCCGCGGTTGTTTCGAGACGAAGCGGCGCATTAGTTACATCTCCGACAGCGAATATGTGAGCTTGGGATGTTTGAAAATATTTGCTCACTTTGATAGCCTGTTTCGCATCAACTTCAATATCAACCTTATCCAGATTTAGTTCTTGAGAATTGGGTGTTTTCCCAACTGCAAGTAAAATCTCATCCGCCTTGACTAAAGTTTCGGCAGATAAGTTTGCTTCTTTGTATACTAAAACCTTTTTAACTCCCTCTTTAAATGCTTTTTGAACTTGAACATTTGTCTTGACAATAATACCTTCGCCAGTAAGAGTTTCAGCTAAGCGGGTAGTAAGTTCTTCCTCGCCGCGAGAATAGATCGATGTACCTCTATGAAGAATTGTTACTTTTGTTCCAAATCTGGCATACATCTGCGCAAATTCCAAGCCAACCGGACCGGCGCCAACCACAATAAGCTCCTTCGGTTGTTGTTTGAGTTTCAATGCTTCAATGTGAGTTATAAATCCAACGTTTCTTATATTTTCTATTAACGGCACAGTCGCGGTAGACCCGGTGGCAATAATGAACTTTTTCGCTTTATACCTTTGCCCATCAACTCCTACTTCATTCGCGGAAACAAAAGCAGCTTTTCCTTTTTTGTGAGTAACATTCTCCAGCTGACTTAATACTTTTTGGTATTTTTCATCTCTTAACTTACCAAATCGAGTTCATGTTGGATAACTTGAGCAAAATCAAAGTTTTTAACTCCAAGTTCTATTCCGGGAATCGCATGATTCTTTGCTAAGTGCATCACTTCACCGGCCCAAAGCAGTGTTTTTGATGGAACACAGCCGACATTAACACAAGTGCCGCCAAGGGGTAAGCCAAAATTAACCATCAGGGTTTTAGCGCCAAGCTCATTGGCTTTAATGGCGGCGGCAAATGCTCCTGCTCCTCCGCCAATAATGATCAAGTCATATTTATCCATTTGTTGTTTAGTATATTTTTATTTTACGCCTTTTAAATTAGTTTTCTCATCAGGCTCAAGGTAATCATCGTCCGCGTAGCACCAGATAAATGAATGCTCATCAGCAGGATACGAAGCCATAACTTGGTGCCCTGTTTTGCCTGCATGAATTCGCAAGTGTTGCGAACAGGAATCACAGCAGCCAACATAACCGCAGGTCAGACAAACCCGTTGTCCAAATGGACACCAATGTTTTTCTTCACATTTTTCGGCTCTTGGTCCTACGAACTTTTTTGGTAAATGTTTACAATTTGCAATTTTCATTAAACTTCACCACTCTTTTGGCCGGATTGTTCCCGCAAGAATTGGGATAAAAAGTTTATCCATATCCATATATAATAATTTCAATTTCTATTTTTTTGCTCAGGATGTTTTTTATCTTTTTTGTGGCTTGGGTCAGTGCAAGATTTGTCCGTGCACTTTCCAATCATACCGACTCCCTTGCCAATCGAACAGACCATACAATCACAATGTTTTCCATGTCCCATCATAAAATATCACCTCCTTTATATCTACCTTAATATTAACATATGTTACACATACTTACCTTTGTCATTCCCCTAAATCCGTCAGTATGACGCGACAATATTATCTCTGGTAAAGTTCTGTATTGGGATGAAATGACGCCCAGGCAAACCAGAATAAACGAATGGGAATTATCTTATTTTTACTACTTAAGTTAACGACCTCTATTTTGCCATCATCTGTTTTTTTCAAAATAAGCTCGGCTCCTCCCACAGTGTCTGAAATTTCAGATTTTTTTGTAAATGCGCTTTCAGGATAGGCTTTCGCAACTCCGTTTACTTCTATCCCATAAATGACTGTTTTTATCTGCAATTTGCGATCGAGGTTTTTCACTCCAAAGTACAAATCATCATCCTGCTCATAAGTTCCATATGGATAAGCTTCATAGTCGCGAATATGTCCAGTATTTTTTGATAAAACTTGCGTGCCTGGATGTTCTTTTTTCCACTCTCCCCATCTAGCAGTCGAGATTGGAACTTGTTTCAAAATTTCATCGCGCCTGGCACCCGGACCGACAATAGCCTCGCCTGTTATCTGTTGCCACAGATTGCCTTCATACCTGTCGTACATTACTAAATCACTATTATGCAGTTTTCCGGAAACTCCAAGTTCTGTAATCACTCCATCAACCTTGCGCTCAAACGCAAGCGCAGAACCGCATAGCGGACAAAATGTAATCGCGATCGGATCACCACTAATTACATCATTAACAATTTCATGCCAGTTCATGATTCGCTGGGGATATGCTCTCTGTACGCCTTTGTAATCAAGTACGAATATAGTGTCATTGTCGCTTAGCCATGCAGCTTGTTTTGCAGATTCAAATTTTGGATTGTCAATTGACGGTATGCAGTCTTTGCCGCCTAAACACCCTTGCAGAAGATCTTCCTGCTTTACTTTCGCATTGGCGAAATCATTTTGCAATGACACATTTTTATTCACAACTTCTCCGGATTTGCCTATGAGTTTGGGCGTGTTTTTAAGTTCTTGCAGAGATTTCTCTATATTGGCTTTTTTCTCGAAATTTGTCGCCAACTGCGTCCAGCTCTCCGGCAGATTGGCAAGCGTCCATGCCTGTAATTTTCTGTCAACGCCTGAAAAAATAAAAACGGCGGTTGCTAGTATTATCACGCCAAATACTTGACGAATCGTTGTGCTGTTTTGCTTGAATACGCCGAGTTTTGCAACAGCCTTTCGTCCGCCTTTGGCAATAAAATATAAAGGAATTCCAGTTCCTAAAGCATAGGCAAAGGCAATCGCGACTGTTGCAGGCGAAAATGAATTGACCGCGGCAAGCGTTGCCACACTCGCGACAATGGGCCCGACGCATGGCGTCCAGACAATTCCCAGACTGACGCCTGTTATGAACCCGCCCGCAAAGCCATTATTTTTGCTCTTGACAGGCTGTATTTTCCAATTTCTTTCTAAGAATAATTGCATTTTCTCCCAAATTACAGGGAAAAGCATACTTAAGCCAAAAATAACCAAAAGCCCTACAGCGAAGTTCCTAATCGAATCCGCGGAAATACCCAATGCTTGAACAATTGTGGCTAGTAAAAGTGACGCGATTGTAAAACTGACTATTAGACCGGCAATAATTCCTCTGATTCTAGATATCTTCCCGTCAATGCCGCTTGCTAAAATAATCGGCAAAATAGGCAGTACGCAAGGCGAGAATACTGTCAAAATTCCGGATATGAAAGCAATTGGTATTAAAAATAACATAATCTAAAAATTAAAACTCAAACTGTAAAAGTCAAATTAAAGAACAAAATTTATTCATTCTCTAACTCTTGCAAAATAAGGTCAATATTTCCGCCAATCCATTTCTTTACTTCATTACCTTCTTTATCTATCAGCACCAGAGTGTGCTGTTGAGTAATATTGTATTTCCGTTTTAATTCCTTTTCGGTATCAAAATTAACTCGAAGGATAGTAACATCATCAGGCAATTCTCCGCCTCTGGTGTTTAATTCTTTATCAAGCGCGCGACAAGTCGGACACCAAACTGCCCAGAAGTAAAGAACCGCGCGTCCTTTGCTCTGCGCAAGGGATAGATTATCTGATGAATATTCAACATAATTTCCCGCCGCTTTATTTTCTGTCTTAAGACTTTGCCTGGCGCTATTCGTCTGATCTTGAGGGGAATTGCTAAATGCCATCCAAATTATAAGCAAAAAGATAAATATGCCTAATCCCGGTAAAAAAAACTTTTTCATAAATAATAAGGTCTAAGCGAAATATATCTTATATCTACTTGGCATCAGAAGCATTAATTCTCTCCTGATACCAACTATATATAAATTTACTTTATGTTTGCAAGCAGGGCTTTTATGCCCTCTCCTCCGCTGTTCCACTTGCTCATCTCATTTCCGTCTTTGTCTATTTGCACAAAAGTGTCCTGCATGGTTATATTATACTTTTGCTTCAAATCAATAGCGGTATCGTAATCGGTTTTTAGAATAGATACGTCTGGCGGCACTTGGTCAAAATTTGCTTTGAAATCTGCTTCCGCTGCTTTACATGACGGACACCATCCGGCGTGGAAAAATACCACAGCGCGTCCGCCATCGCTAGTTGCTTTGGCGAGATTTGCGTCAGAATAAGCTAAATATCTATTATTCAGTCCTGCTTGATTTGCTGAATCCTCATCTTGCGCATCCTTCGCGTCTTCAGTACCCAATGTATTGCTCGGGATATTATTTCGCGCTACTTCTTGCTCGAACGGTTTTTGATTTGATAAAAAACTAAATCCGGCTATCCCGACTATTACAATTACGGCTCCGATAAATAAAAACTTACCCATTTTATCACCTCCTTTCATTTTCTAAATCAATACTTGATACTTTTGAGAATAATTCTATTATTGATGTCAATTGGTTTCCCTTTTTCTTTGGTGGATTTTTTTTAGAAATAATTCGCGCTAGCTCTTGTCTTAATGATTTTTCTCCGTCGCGGCAAACTGATATGCCTTTCATGACATTGAGTGTAGGCAAAAACCTTTGCAAATTCTGTCAGGTATGAGACAAAATTTCTCAGGATGCGTATTCTTCAAGTTTGCCGGGGTTAAATTGAATTAAT
>CAZJRC010000012.1:12772-17937 GCA_964548495.1 uncultured Gammaproteobacteria bacterium
GCCTGTACGCTTTATCAGACCTTTTTTCTCAAGTTGATTGATTAAGGTGGTGATAGTTTGACGACTGATGCCAAGCATTTGAGAAAGTTCTTCGTGGGTGAATTTTTCCGAAATTTCCATAGAATCCTCAGTCTTCTTTTTTCCCAGATTAAGCAGAAGTTTGACGATGCGAGTAAACGCGCTGTCTGAGGCGACTGAAGACATACGTTTTTCAACAGATGTAAGACGGTTAAATAATTGTTTCATAAGTTTTTCAGACAGTTCAGGAAATTGACTTACCATAAAGAAAAATTTGTCTTTATTCAAAGAACAGACATAAGAAGAAATAGTCGCCTCAACGAACAATTCCGTATCTCCATTTGTCCCTAAGTCGCCAAACAAACTGCCCGGAAAAAGCCGTTCAATAATAACTTTTTTACCCGTTGGCGTGAGTTGATAAAGCTCAACTTGACCGGTTTTAACTATAAAAACTTTATCGCGATCTCCTGGCTCAAAGATCACTTCTCTTTTGCAATATTCTTTCATAGCAAAAAGAGGCTCTATGTTTCGCAATTTCTCTTTTGCCAGTCCCTTAAACAAATCGAGCTGTTGTATATACCAGAGTTTTTTGTTCATATTTAGTCTTTAATAATTTTAACACAAGTTTTTATTTTTGGTAAAATATGCATTATGCTGACTCAGCTGCAAAAAGATTTAAATATTCTTAAAAATCCAGATAGGGCAAAAATACTCGCACGGTTTTTTAAAACAGGAAAAAATGAATATGGATATGGAGATAAATTTTTAGGAATAACTGTTCCAAGCTTACGTAATATCGCGAAAAATTATATAAATTTAACCCTGCAAGAAACACAAAAACTGTTATCCAGTAAATTTCATGAGTATAGACTGGCTGCATTACTGATTTTAGTTGAAAAATTTAAACAAGCCTCAATGATTCAGAGACAGAAAATCGCGGAGTTTTATATTAAAAACTCAAAAAATATCAATAATTGGGATTTGGTCGATTTGTCAGCGCCAAAAATTTTGGGCGAGTATCTGATGGAGCAAGATAAAAGTATAATTTATAGACTTGCCGGCTCTGGTAGTCTTTGGGAAAGAAGAATAGCGGCAATATCAACTTTCCAGTTTATTAAAAATAATAGATTCGAAGACGCATTAAAAATTTATGAGATGCTTTTGCATGATAAACATGATCTTATTCAGAAAGCTGTCGGCTGGATGCTTAGGGAAATAGGCAAAAGAAATCCGGATATAGAACTTGATTTCTTAAACAAATATTATAAAAATATGCCAAGGACAATGCTTAGATATGCCATTGAAAGATTGGATAACGGGAAGAAGAATTTTTATATGGGCAAAATTGTTACGTGAATATAGTTATTTAGGCAGAGAAAGTTTCAAATCTGACAAAAATGCATCAATTTTTTTCCTTGAGACATGCCGCATGACTACAATGTGCGCAAAATCGTCCATAGGCGCTAAGTGCCACTTTTTCAACAATCTAAGCGGAGGTTTTTTAAGCACCACTGTAGTTGAGAATTTATTGAGCAGGCAAGGATAATTTATCTCTTGAAGTTTATTATATAAATATTGAGCATTTTTAAGACATTGATTTACATCGGCGCGAAATCCCTTTAACCCTTTTTGCGCTATTATGTACCATAACATCAATACTGTATGCGCGTTTCTTGATCCTGCTATGGTCGCGTCATCTGTTCCAATATATTCAATGCTGTGTTTAATATTTTTCACATATTCTTTTCTTACCAGGACAATACCGCATGGGATTGTCGAGCCTATAAATTTATGACCTGATACAGCAATGCTCGCGATTGGTTTCTGGTCGAAATTAAGACAATTTGCCTCAGGAATAAACGGCAGGATCATGCCTGACAACGCGGCATCACAGTGTATGTAGTAATCGTGTATATTATTTTTTTTCAATATGTCTACCACAGTATCAATATTATCAATAGCGCCTTTCATCGTCGTACCGATATTAAGATTTAAAATAACCGGCTTGTTTTTATTTTTCAATATCCGCGCCTCCAGCGCCAGATAGTCAATCTCTCCGTTTTTGAGAGAGGGAATTACTTCACTTGTGACACCAAGTACTCTAGTAATTTTTGATATAGAATAATGAGATTCTTGAGAATAGTAAAAAATGCCATCCGGATATAATTCTCTTCCCGAAAAAAGCCCGAACATATTCCCCTCGGTTCCGCCATGGGTCACATATCCCCAAAAATCATGTTTTGGCATTTTATAAAGTTTAGCAAAAAAATGAAGCACTTCCTGCTCAAATTCTCTTGAATTTAAAGGGTATAGCGACTCAACAAAAGGATCTCCGATATTGTTTAAAAAATAATTGAAAAAAGGGAATAGCGCGGAGTAATCATATCTTCCATTACATGGAAAACCTAAAAAGGCATCGCTTGACGCGCTCATCTTTTTTTCAAACGCATTGAGTCTTAGGTGTACTGTTTTTCTCATAATTTTTAACTCGAGTATTATATCATAAGGCGATATGTTGTCGTTGTTTAGAAGTTCTATATCAGATATGCAGAGCCTTTCTTGCTCATATGATTTTTGTTGCCTGTAAATTGTCCCGATTTGTGAACAGTTGGATTAATACCGGCAAAGGAGACCAACTGAGCGCTTGTTATTAAATTTTTGGGTTATCCACTCATGCCAAAAACGACCAATGAGATTGAAGCGCAATTTGGACACCTTGGCAAAAGATGGCTTGCCCACAGTGGAGTGAAAAGAAAAAATAAAAAGAGGCCGAAAAAACAACACTAAATCCTAATTAAACCTATTAATTTGAACAATTTATGCAATAGGTAAGACGCGCTTGTTGAAGAAAGATGATGATTTAACTGCATTGGCTTAACCATCTATTGGATCGAGAGTTAAACAGCCTGGAATACTAGTATCATTATATAATGTCTGATCTCCTATATATTCTTCCCAAGAATTAAAAAGCGCACTGAGTTGAGTAAAAGTTGACTCCTTTATAGAATCGTCCAAATAGGCAAATGGACAAACATGTTGCGGTGAATTCCCTCCTTTTAAAATTCCAATTTCAACAGAGCCAAATCCTGGCGGCGCGCCTTTGTCAAAACTACTTACTTCCGCAATGATTTGACCTGCCATTACTCTATCGCCCACTTTCACTTTTGGATTTATGACGTGCTCTGTTTCATAAACCCATCGTTCCAGTTGTCCGCTTTTGGTTACTTGAATAGAAATATCTCCACTCCAAATTGTCGGCATATTGGCTACTATCCCATCTACCAATGACCTAACCGGTGTGCCAAGGGGTAAAACAAAAGTCGGTTGTGGGTTTTTCTTATCAGGCGAAGCGCTACTGGCCGGTATAAAAAACCCATAACCCATGAAAAGCCGTTTAAATTGAAGTTTGGCTTTTGTAAATTTAAAATCGGAAAACTCTACTCCAATACTTTTTAACCTTAACGGAGGCTCATCAGGATTTAGGTTACTACTGCTTCGCGGACTGTCCTGTATTATCCCCGCTTTTATATTATTAAAAGCGGTATTCTGTTTAAATAGCAGCAGTATGACTACGCCGCCCACAATTAAAATAGCCGCGACTATCAAGATGTATGCAAAACCTTTTTGATTCACACATTTAGTATATCAAAAAACGTTAGGTTATATTTAGAAGAATCTTCGATATATGCAAAGCTATTCCAAATGGAAGGTGGGAAATTCACATAGAATGGCTCCCCACGCCTCAACTCAGTATGCAGGGAACTATAGTTCCTATAAAAGATGGTTTTGAGAGGATTATTAAAGCCTTTGAAAATGTGAGTTATATGGGCGAGTTACGACAAAGATGGGTCGAGAAAAGCAAGCTTTTGAAAGGAGGACTACAGGATGAGCTTCCTGCGGCAATTTAAACGAGACAGGAACTACGTTTGCTTATGTCTAAGAGGCAACTTCGGGATCTAATGGCTCCGATACGGGAGTTGGCGATACGGGTTTCCCTTCCCAATTAATTGACCCATAAGTATTCGGGATGGTCATATTTTCCTCGTTGCATCCATCGGGAATAGGAACGGAAGCAAAGAATTTTCTCCAGTCTCTAATTGCCGAAGCCTCATCAAAGTAATCGTAATATAAACCTTCGTATTTATCTCTTCTATCTCGAGCTTTTAAAAACTTGGAATTTATTACCTCCGTAGCACCACCAGCTTCATATGTTTCAACCAGATACTTGGCGTCGTCACGATATCCCTCATACATTTTCCACTGGTATTCTCCTGCCTGCTTGATGTACCCGGGCTCAATGAGTTTAAAATCCCAACGATCCATATATGCCTTCTGCATTTCAAGCCATTTATTTTCTTTTTCAACATAGACTTTCAGTCCGGAATTATAATCTTTAAATGCTTTCCCTACATCTACATCAGCATTGCCATCAGAATCGTTAAAATAATTTGCCATTTGCAGAAATGATTTCTTATAGCCTATTAAGTGAGGATTTACATCAGTGCAGCGATATTCGAATATCTTATTTCCCTCTGCTGCCAGAGAATGAAGTTTATATGCATAAATGCCAAATAATCCTATCGATAAAGCAAGGACTATTAAAATGGGTTTACCTATTTTCTTCATTTTAAACTTCGTTTTATGTGTAATTTTGGGACATACTATTTTTTCGCTTTTTTCAAAAGCTTTTTCACCTCGCGGTCAAAGTCGGAAAGATAGTTTCTATCTTGTTCCACTCTAAACTTCTCATATTCCTTGAGTGCCAATGCTTCCGCCACTTCATGGCTAATTTTGCCGGCTTTCGTCAAGATTTCGTATTCACTAAACTTCAAAAACGCATTGAGTTTTCCCACCCAATCTTTCATGGTCATTGCCTTGCCCCGCGCCGCCTGCATCTCGGCATAATCTAAATACATATTGCCGATATTGTTGAGATGCGGGAGCCATATTTCATCCTGTTGCTATCTAAGGCGTATCCTTTGTGGATATAGTTTTTCAAAATCCCGGTTGCCCATTGACGAAATTGCGTACCTCTCTCTGAATTAACTCTATAACCCACTGCAATTATTGCTTCCAAAGAGTAGAATTTAGTTAGATAACTTTTACCATCCGCAGCAGTTGCCGAGTATTCCTCGGTAACTGAATTT
>CAZJRC010000013.1:0-6530 GCA_964548495.1 uncultured Gammaproteobacteria bacterium
GGGGCGTCGGAGGGGGCGGGGTTGGGTAATAAATTTCTGTCGCATATCCGTGAGGTATCAATCATCGCGCATGTGGTGAGGGCATTTGTGGATGATAATGTAATCCGCGAGGGAAGCAGTGATCCTGAGAATGATTACGCGACTATACAAACCGAGCTCATGCTTGCGGATTTACAAACATTGGAAATCTCAAAACTCAAATCTCAAAAATCAAAACTACAGCTCAAATCTAAAAACTTATTAATTGAAAGATTAATTGCGGATTTAAACACAGGTATGCCCATAAGAGACATTAAATTAACAGAGGAAGAGAGAGAAGTCATAAAAGATTTATTTTTACTCACCGTAAAGCCTGAGATTATTGTTTTGAATGTTTCGGAAGACGAATACTCAATCATTCAAATCGAAATTTTAATTGAGCGGTATTCAAAATTGCTTTTACTTCCAAAAAATAAATTTGTTGTCATCTGCGCGAAAATTGAGGCGGAACTCGTGGAATTGTCGAGAGCGGAACAAAAACAATATTTGGCGGATTTGGGACTACATGAGTCGGGGCTTGAGCGACTGATACAGAACTCCTACCATGAGTTGGGATTAATTTCATTTTTGACTGCAGGCGAGAAAGAGGTACGGGCATGGACTGTAAAAAAAGGCTGCAGCGCACAAATGGCATCAGGCGAGATTCATACCGATTTTGTTAAGAAGTTTATTAAGGCAGAAGTTGTTTCATATAATGATTTTGTAACCGTTGGAGGTTGGAAAAAGGCAAGAGAATTGGGAAAGGCCAGGCAAGAGGGGAGAGACTATCTTATCCAAGATGGAGATGTTGTTGAGTTTAAAATAGGAACTTAGGGGATAATCCGATCAGACCATTCAGTTTTCTGTTTTCGTATAAAGTTTATTATTTCTTTTTCTGCCAATACTCCAAGATATTTTTTAATCTTTGCGTTTTTAAACGTTTCATTGAGATGCTCTATTGCGCCACGCATTTGTTCTTCGCTCAGATCACTATAATCTTTTTTAACATATCTATTCAGGAGATGTTTTTGATCTCTTTCAGGAATTTGGTCAAAAGCAGAAGTTTTAGGGTCTTCTATGTTAGTAGACATATTTTCGATAATATTATAATAGCAATGATGGTTGTTTTTGTAAAGGTAGCGTGATAGAATTTGTTTAGTAAAACATGAGAATAGTTTTTGAAAACATCATGAAGACAAAGAAGCCTCTTGATTGAGGGGATTTCTTTGTTGAAAAACATGAAGCCCCGCTAAGCGGGGTTTTTTGATGATTTAAAATCAAGAACGGTTTAAAAAATTTGAAAGAAAAAACTTGAGGTATGTAGATTATGTCTGAAAGATTGATGATTAGATTATCGGAGACTTATTTAAGATTAAAAAAAGGCTTTATTCAACCCTTTGTAAAGGATTGGGAGATAACACCTGAAAAAAGAACAGAGGCTTTTTTCAGCCAGAATTTATTTCAAGTAACTGAATCTATTAAAGGAAGATTAATAGCTTCAGAAGATAACGAAAAAATGATTCGTGTGGATAATTCTGAGGGCGTATTCGCGTTTGCAGATTATAGACAAAATATTAACGAGATTGATTTGACTAATTTAAAGTCCGGATCGTTTGGTATATTTCGTAATCCATTGAACAAATTGAGAGAATCTCTAATGTGCGCTATTTACTTGAAGTCAAAGGGTGGAGTAACAGCATTCGTGCGTTTGGCGGATGTCAGTAAGTATGATGAGAGACACAATAAATTTGTTCCGATTCAAGAAGTTGTTGAAATTGCTGATTATTTCGGGTTGGAATATTTTAACAATATTGATCTTAAATTTAGAGATGATTCCGAGAAATTATACCTTATTAGATAGAATACATATTTACGTAGTTCGGTATACTAGTATATCGTAAAGAAAGGATGCTTAGCGGAGTTAAAGATTAGGGAATACCTATTTTCCAGAGGATGTCGAGAAAAGATTTCTGCATTGGAGCGGGAAATAATTGATCTTGGATTTTTCGAAAGGATTATGTTAAAATAAAACATATGAGGAAATATGAGTTGGTGGTTGTTTTGAGGACGTCGCTAAAAGACGCGGAGAGGAAGAAGTTGATTGATGGTATTAAAACTTCTTTGAAGGATATGAAGATTGTCAAAGAAGAAGAATGGGGACAGAAGCCTCTGGCATATATGATTAAAAAAGAATTAGCAGGTCATTATTATCTTTTTGAACTTGAAACCGAAGAGACAATTCCGGGTGGATTTGAGCAAAAACTCTTGACAAAGACAGATATTTTGAGACACTTATTGTTGAGGACAAAATAGAGAATATGCCGAAGAGTTTAAATAGAGTACAGCTGATAGGAAATTTGACCAGGGATCCGGAGTTGCGATATACGCCATCCGGAGCCGCGGTTTGCAGTTTTGGCATTGCTACAAACAGAACATGGACAACAGATACAGGCGAAAAAAGGGAGGAAGTAGATTTTCATAATATTGTGGCCTGGAGGAAGCTGGCAGAGATTTGCAGTCAGTATCTAGCTAAGGGCAGAAAAGCTTATGTAGAGGGCAGATTGACTACCAGGTCATGGACAGGAAAAGACGGTCAACAGAAGACACGTACAGAAGTAGTCATAGATGATATGATTATTTTGGATAATAAAAGCACAACCGGTGTTTCGTCTGAAGGCGCACAGATACAAAAGACGCAGAAGGAGACAAAGAGACAAAGAGCAGAAAAAGATTCAGTTGAGGAAGAAAATGCTTCTGCTGAAAAAAATGACACAGCGGAAAAAGTAGAGGAAGAGGTGTCTCCTGAGGATATACCATTTTAATTATGACTGAAACGCATAGACGTACAAAAAGAAGAGTTGCTATTGTAGCGAAGGATTGTTTTTTCTGCAAAGAAAAAAGCCTTCCAAAATATTCTGATGTTTCTGTATTGCAGAAATTTACAACTGAGCGGGGTAAAATCCTGGGAAGGACGCGAAGCGGTGTGTGCATGAAGCATCAAAGGAAATTGACTGTATCTATAAAATACGCGAGACATTTAGCTCTTTTGCCATTTGTTGGAGGGGAGTAGGGGAGATAAATGACCACACTGCCTATTATTTTATCTACTGGTTTCGTACCTATAGTCAAGTTAAATGATATAGTTAAAATAGGCCAGGAGTTGGCCAGGAAAGAATCGGGAACAGCTCATGTCGTTAATCTTTTTAGAGAATTTTCCACTTCCAGCGATAAAATAAGGAAAACTTTGTTGATTAAGCCAGGAGATACTGTCAAGCCGGGTGATGTATTGGCTGTAAAAAAGAATTTTTTAGGTTTGAATGGTATGGAGCTTATTAGCAGAGTAAATGGGATTATTTCAAGATATGAGCGTGAAAGCGGTAATTTAGTCATCACGGATAATACTAAGACCAATATAGTTGATATAATTTCTCCAGTTGATGGAAAAGTCAGCTTATGCGATAATGATAAAATTGTCGTAACTACTGACAAGGATGTATACGCAGGCCGAAAGAGTATGGGTGACAGTATCGGTGGCGAGGCGTTTGTAATGGACGGCGCATTATTGGCTGATGGACAAGAAGTATCTGAGAGCGAATTGTCCCTGTATTATTCTTTAGACAGCAGGGCGGTTGGTAAGATAGTAGTCGGGAGGAAATTTTCACGAGACTTACTAATTAAATGCATTGGAATGGGAGTGATTGGAATCATTGGCAGTGAAATCAGAGATGAAGATTTGGAATATATAACTTCGCGGGATTTAGACACGTCTATTATAGAGACAGATAATGATATAATAGAAAAAATAATAAAATGGAAAGGCAAGAAATTTTACCTGAACATACCGGAGAAGACAATAATAGTTCTTCACGCTTAAAAACTTCCAAATTCCGAGTTTTTTTATTAGTATTTATTGCCGGGATAATTGGCTACTCTATTGGAGTAACAAAGATAGAGATAGATTCGCGAAGTTATCAGCCACGTGTTGAAGTAATAAGCCGCGAGCCTCCTCCTTCCGTGAGTACCGTCAGCTTCGCTCAGTTGTGGTCGGTCATGCAGAAGATTAGTGCTACTTATTATGATAAGAGTGCTATTGACGGGGCTAAATTTCTTAATGGGGCTATAGAGGGGATGGTTGCGAGTCTGGATGATCCGTATACGGTGTATTTGCCAGCGGCGCAGAATGATGACTTCAAACAGGGGCTGGCGGGGAAATTCGAGGGAATAGGCGCGGAATTGGGAATGAAGGAGAAGCAAATTATTGTAGTCGCGCCTTTGGATGGCAGCCCCGCGAAGAGGGCA
Organism: uncultured Gammaproteobacteria bacterium; assembly: GCA_964548495.1. Classification (GTDB taxonomy): domain Bacteria; phylum Patescibacteriota; class Microgenomatia; order Levybacterales; family UBA12049; genus JAHIGH01. The sequence goes on from CAZJRC010000013.1 coordinate 4,318, forward strand.
GGATTGCGGCCGGGAGACGCTATTCTCAAAGTAAATTCAGATTATACTAACGGCTGGACATTGTCGCAGGCAGTTGAAAAGATCAGAGGCGAGAAGGGTACAGAGGTGACTATAACTATTTTGCATAAGTCAGATTCTAAGCCCCTGGATATTAAATTAATTCGCGATACTATAACTGTTGAAAGTGTTACTTCCTGGACTAAAAGCATTAAGGACATTGAGGAGATAAATAATTCTACCAAAGAATTGATTGCTGCCAGAGATATAAAAATAGTTTATATACGATTGTCACAGTTTGGTGATAATACAAATAAGGAGTGGCAAGTAATAGCTTCAAAAATAGACCGTAAATTAAATACAGACAAAAGTATTAAAGGAATCGTTTTGGATTTGCGTAATAATCCTGGCGGTTATTTAAATGACGCCGCTTATATTGCTTCGGAATTTATACAGAGCGGGATAGTGGTAAATCAGGAAGATCGTAACGGTCAGAGAACAGCTTACAGAGCAACAGGTAAGGGATTGCTTTATGAGGCGCCTTTAGTGGTGCTTATCAATAAAGGGTCTGCTTCAGCCAGTGAGATCGTAGCCGGGGCCATGCAGGATAATAAACGGGCGAAATTAGTCGGAGAAACTTCATTCGGAAAAGGAACAATTCAACAGGCAGATGATCTAGGTGGAGGCGCAGGACTTCATGTAACAATCGCGAAGTGGCTAACGCCGAATGGCAATTGGGTCCACAAGACAGGACTTACGCCGGATGTGATTGTCGATGTTGATAATAAAGATTTGAGTCATGACCAACAGCTTGAAAAAGCGATTGAGGAGCTGGTGATGTAAGATCAAAAATTAAAAATTAAATATCAAAAATACTTGAAATTAATGCGATATCTTGATTAATTATTGATACGTCCCGTATGTTTTTGCTATTATGATTATATATTTCTTATGAGAAAATTAATTATTTTGATTGTTGTTTTGATAGTTATTTTGGGTTTGGTGGCGCAAGCGCAAAAATATGTTCCGGGTTGGAGTAAATTTATTTCAGACAATTCAAAGACAGAAATATCTCAAAAAGAACAAGTAAAAATAGCTTCTGAGGAATCAGTAACGATAAATATCGTGAAGACCGCGGGGGCATCAGTAGTGACTGTTGCTGAGGAGTCTGAGAAGCAAGTGGATGAAGGCGCGTTTTTTGCTCCAGGCCAAAATCCTTTTTTTGGTTTACCAATTCCTGATCAATTTGATGAGCAACAACCCGCCCAACCGCGCAGTATTGGTTCAGGATTTATTATTTCAACTGACGGCATGATAGTGACTAATAAACATGTCGTATCGAACACGCAAATTAAATATTTTATTATCACAAGCGCTGATAAAAAATATACAGTTGAGAAAATCTACCGTGATCCGATAAATGATGTAGCTATAATGAAGATCGATCTGGATGAAAATGCAGGCGACTCAATAAAGCCTGTGGCACTAGGTAATTCTTCCGATTTACAAGTTGGTCAATACGCGGCGGCAATTGGTACCGCGCTTGGAGAATTCCGCAATACTGTAACAACCGGGATAATCTCAGGTTTGGGCAGGGGAATCACGGCAGGAAGTCCTTATGAGGGTTTTGTTGAAAGACTTGACAATGTCATACAAACTGACGCGGCAATTAATCCGGGCAACAGCGGCGGACCTCTCTTGAATTCATCGGGACAAGTGATAGGAGTGAGTACGGCGATTTCTTCAAGCGGGCAAAATATTGGATTCGCCATTCCAATAAATGTAATCAAAGACTCTCTGAAAAATTTTAATCAAACAGGGCAATTCAACAGGCCGTATTTGGGTGTAGCATATAGAATAATTTCCAAAGATATCGCTATATTAAATGATGTACCGGAGGGAGCTTATGTGCAAAATGTAGTGTCAGGTTCCGCGGCAGAAAAAGCAGGATTGAAAAAAGGAGATATTATTATAAAGCTAAATGGAGAGCGTATTGATCAGGATCATCAGTTATCCTCTGTTATTGGGAAAAGACGGGTGGGAGAGAGGATAAAAATTTCTATATACCGTAATGGTAGTATTTCCGATATGGAGGCAGTGCTTGAATCAGCTACTGATCAATAAAGGGCTGGTAAAATACTTCTTGCATATTTATACAGCTTTCTTGTATAATAATTTATACGATAATATTTCATTATTTTATTTATGGCGAAGAA
>CAZJRC010000013.1:6583-16624 GCA_964548495.1 uncultured Gammaproteobacteria bacterium
GTAAAAGACAGTCTTATATCGAAAGAGAATGCCATAAACGCAAGCCATAATATTAAATCCGGAGAAAAAAAATTCAGAGTTCATAAAATGACTTTGATAATTGCTTTTGTAATTATATTATTGGGAGCGCTTTTATATTTAGGCCGCGCTTATATAGTAGCAGTTGTGGTAAATGGACAGCCGATAAGTAGGTGGGAATTGATACAAGAAACTGAGAAGGCGAGCGGCAAGCAGGTATTGACTTCTTTGATCAGGAATACATTGGTTGAGCAGGAGGCAAAAAAACAAAATTTAACTATAAGTGAGAAACAAGTAAATGATCAAATTAAGACCATAGAGAGTAATTTTTCCAAGCAAGGCCAGAAAATAGATCAGATGCTGGCTTTGCAGGGTATGACCAGGAATGATCTGCGTAAATTAGTACGACTTGATTTAATAATAACTAAATTAATTGAAAAGGATATTAAAATTACCGACAAACAAGTGAAAGAATATATTGAGAAAAATAAAGATATTTTTCCCGCGGGCAAGAGCGAAGATGAGTTGAAGAAAATTGCCAAAGAGCAATTGAAAAAAGAGCAGCTTTCCCAGAAAGCGCAGGCCTGGTTCGCGGAGCTTGAAGCAAAGGCAAAGATCGTGAAGTTTATTGATTATTAATTATATTTATATTAATGGTTTTTCGTTATTCATAACCCCGAAAGGGGTTTTATTTTGTGGTGCTTGACAAAGAAGCAGTTGTTTTGTGTATTATAGATAGAGGGGGGTGATGAAAAGGTGAAGAAAAAGCGTGTTGTAAAGTCCAAAAAAACATACAAGACTTATTCTGCTAAAAGCTACGCATTAGGAGGAAGTAAAAAACAACTGTATGGACTTGATTATGATTTTATTTTGATAGCAGGCGGGGCATTTATCCTGATTGTCATGGGAATAATTATTTTGTCCAGGTAGCGTTAATGAATTTTTAATTTTAAAGATGTATTTATATGCTACAATAAGTATGGTTATAAATGGAAAAGATTTTTTTTGAAATAACCATAATTATAAGTATTGCCGCGACATTGGCTATTGTATTTAGATATTTTAAACAACCTCCTATACTAGCCTATATCCTGACTGGACTTCTTGTTGGGCCTATCGCGATTGTGCGTCTTGATAACCCTGATGTGATGCATTCACTGGGTCAAATCGGAATTACTTTGCTTCTCTTCACGCTGGGATTGGAACTTCGATTGAGTGAGATCAGGTCAGTTGGTAAAGTGGCCTTGATTACAGGAGTAGGGCAGATTTTATTCACCACGGGAGTAGGATTTTTGATAGTGATGGGTTTGGGATTTTCTCCGTTGGCAGCGATATATATGGCTATTGCCTTGACTTTCTCAAGTACGATTATAATCGTAAAGCTTCTTTCTGACAAAAAAGACCTGAACAGTCTCTATGGTAAAATCGCGGTAGGCATTTTGCTGGTTCAGGATTTTGTCGCGATTGTTGTCATTATTTTACTTTCAGGTCTTCAGCATGGCGAATTGTCAATTTCAATATTGGGTTTTGGGGCTCTTATTTTGAAAGCAGTTACTCTTTTTGGCGGCGTCTTTTTATTGAGTAAAACGCTGCTGCCAAAACTTATTGACAAAATCGCCAGATCTTATGAGATTCTTTTTTTATTCAGCTTAGCATGGGCTTTTGGCATATCAGCTCTTGTCAGTTCACCGCTGATTGGTTTCTCTATAGAAATAGGCGGATTATTGGCAGGACTTGCTTTGGCAAATACAGCAGAGAATTTTCAGATAGCCGCGAAAGTAAAATCACTGCGGGATTTTTTCATCACTATTTTTTTCGTGACATTGGGAATGAGCCTGTCTTTTGGAAATTTTGGAATGATATGGCTGCCTACAATTATTTTAGTATTATATATTCTTATCGGAAATCCAATTATATTGATGAGTATCCTGGGGTTTTTGGGCTATAGGAAACGGACGTCATTTATGGTAGGACTGACAGTCGCGCAAATCTCCGAATTCAGTATGATTTTGATATTTATGGGTAATAAGTTAAATCATGTACCGGACGCGGCTGTTTCTATAATAACTGTGGCTGGCACAATCACTTTCGCGGTATCTACTTATATGATCATGAATAGTAATTTGATATATAAAAAACTCTCAACCTATTTATCTATTTTTGAGCGCAAGAGGACACATGAGCAAGTTATTGAAACGGCAGATCTCAGCAATCACACTATTTTGATTGGCGCGAACAGAATGGGGGAGAGTATTTTGGACGCGCTTGTCAAAAACAATCATGAATTGATTGTGGTAGATTTCAACCCTGACGTAGTTGCCTATTTAGCCAAGAAAAAAGTTCGTTGTCTGTATGGAGATATAGCAGATTTAGAGATTCAGAAGAAATTAAATATAGATAACGCCAGGCTCATTGTTTCAACCGTCCCTGATATTGAGGATAATTTGTTATTGATTAAAAATTTGCGCGGCGTGAATAAAAAAGCTCTTGTTGTAGTAACTGCTTTGGAAAAAGGGGAGGCAAGAATTTTGTATAAAAATGGCGCGGATTATGTAGTGCTGCCGCATTTGGTAGGGGGGAGGCATTTAGCGCATATATTGGTAGACAAAAAGCATCTGGAAATTATTGAAGAGTATAAAGCCAAAGACAGGTTATCTTTCGCCGGTTGATATAGTAAATTATTTAGAATCTAATTCTTTTTTGCTTGCATTAATTATATCATCAAGCCCATCTCCGTCAAGAATCAGCTCCAGATTGTGCCAGGATTTATTTATTCTGTGATCTGTTAGCCGACTTTGGGGGAAGTTGTAAGTCCTGATTTTTTCTGAGCGCATACCGCGGCCGACCTGTGTTGATTTAAGCGAGGCTATTTGTTTGTTTTGTTTCTCAATTTCAATTTCCCAGAGTCTGGCGCGAAGTATTTTCATCGCTATTTCACGGTTTTGAGACTGCGAGCGCTCGGCTTGAGAGGTTACCACGATGTTGCTTGGTTTGTGTTTGATGCGTACGGCTGTTGAGACCTTATTTACATTTTGTCCTCCGTGACCTCCGCTGCGAAAAGCTTCGAATTCGATATCCGCCGGATTGATATGCAGGTCAATGTCTTCCAGTTCCGGAAGGATAGAGACTGTAGTGGTAGAGGTATGAACGCGACCCCTTTTTTCAGTTTTGGGTATTCTTTGCACGCGATGGACTCCGGCTTCATATTTAAATACACCGAAAGCTCCGTTTCCCGTAATTTTTATAATATATTCATCAAGTCTTTCGACTGTAAATCTTTTAAGTTGGGCGTAGCGAGTATACATGCGCAGTAATTCCTCAGCCCATAATTTGGCCTCGTCACCGCCCGCTGCTCCCTTGACTTCGAGAATGATATTGCGTTCATCAAGATTATCCTGGTCATCGGTTTGGGAATTATTTAAACTTTCCTCAATCTCCTTTTTTTGACTTTCCAGGTTCGCGAGTTCTTGTTCTGCTAAAGCTGCAAGGGAGGGATCCTCCAAGAGAGGTTTAGTTTTTTGAATTTTGTTTTCCAATTCCTGCAATTGTGTTAGGCGATAATCGGACATAAAAGGGATGCTACTTTAGTCCCATGAGCATTTCGCGAAGTGTTTTGGGGGCTTCATACGCTTTTTTCTTTTCTTCAACTTTTTTTATTTTCTTTTGTTGATAACTATTAGCTGTTTGCTGTTTATTCTGGAATTTTTTGATGAGGGAGCCGGAATCCACGAATTTTTGCTGTCCGGTATAGAATGGATGGCAATTACTGCATAATTCTACGTGAATTGTCTCGACAGTCGAACCTATGGGAAAACGATTGCCGCAGATACATATAGCTTGGGCTTGGTCATAATACTGCGGGTGAATAGCTGCTTTCATGTAGGTTCTATTATAGCTTACATAAGCGCTATTGACAAGTTGCGATAATAGGGATATATTTAATATTATGATGGAAAAGATTATTTTTGGCGAGTTTAGAATTTACAATCCAGGGAAGGCATAGACAATAAGCACATATCAACAACTGCCTTCCCCTCCCAGAGAGGGGTTTTTGTTAAGTATGAGTGCTGAAAGACTAAAATTTAATCTTTTTGAAGCTTTAGATAAGGATACTGAGAGTAAGGAAAAATTAAATTGGGAGGGGAGCCTTACTGAATATATTGAGAAAGTCGCAGAGAATCCCAGGATTGCACGGTCAGCAAATAGTTTTGTGTATGACTCCGTAGAATCAAGACCGGATTTTTTCACCAGCGGCGCGAATGCTTTGTTTGGAGCGGATAAGCAAATCGCGGAATTAAAAGCTATAATGAAAGCGAGGGCCGCTGGACTTCCAGAGGGCAGAAAAATAATTCTTCTATTAGGGCCTCCTGGAGGCGGTAAATCCACTTTGGTGAATGGTATGAAGAAAGGGATTGAAAGTTACTCAAAGACTGATGAAGGACAAGCATACGCGATAGCTGGATGTAAGATGAATGATGAGCCTTTACTTCTTATACCCGAGGATATGCGTAAAGTAATTGGAGATAGATTGGGAGTGCATATTGAAGGAGATTTATGTCCGCATTGTCATATGAAATATGGCGGCAAGACTTTGAAAGAGTTGGTAAATGATAAATCCGGCGAATTGAGAATAAAGCGATTGATTTATTCTGAAAAAGATCGCAGAGGCATAGGTACTTTCAAGCCGTCTGACCCCAAATCTCAGGACATATCAGAGCTGATAGGAGAAGTCAATATAGCTAAATTGGGAACATATGGCACCGGTGCTGATCCGAACGCTTACTTATTTAATGGGGAAGTAAATGTCGCAAATAGAGGTATGCTGGAAAATGTTGAATTGTTGAAGGTTAAAAAGGAATTTATGAATGTCTATCTTGATTTGACACAGGATAAAAATTTAAAGATACCGAGATACGCCAATATCTATGTGGACGAAGTCCTCATGGCTCATACAAATCTTACCGAGTATAACAGATTTATGCATGATAAGGAAAATGAAGGCATGCATGACAGAATAGTAGTAGTGAAATTTCCATATAATCTGGTTGCCAGCGAGGAAGAAAAAATATATAAAAAACATATCGGTGAAAGCAAATGGATAAGAGAATCTGGTATGCATATAAACCCTCATTCTTTCCGAACAGCTGCCAATTTCGCGGTTATGTCAAGATATGAACAATCGAAAAAAGCAAATATAGATGCGATGAAGAAGTTGAAAATATATGACGGACAAGAGGATCCGGGAGAAAAAGAAGAGCTGATGAAAGAATTTCCCAATGAGGGGATGACCGGTCTTATATCTCCGCGGTATGTGCTCCATGCATTGTCGCTGGCAGTTATTAAGGAGGGTACAGAATGTCTCACACCCTTTGAGGTATTGCGAGCGCTTCGTGATAATATCGAAAGTCATGCCAGTACGAAAGAGCTGAAGCCTGAAGAAAAAGAAAAATTAAAAAATTATTTAGCAATGGCAAGAACTGAATATAATGAAAAGGTAAAGAAAGAGGTGCAGGAGGCATATTTATTTGCGTATGAAGATCAGGCGAAGGTTATGGCCAAAAATTATCTGGATTTCGTAGATGCCATTTTGAATAAACGGAAAATAATTGATGAGGACACTGATGAAGAGGTAGATCTGAAGGATTTGGAGGAGAGGCTAGCCAGGCCTATTGAAGAGATTATTGGTATCACAAACGCAGGTAAAACGGAATTCAGAAATGAAATAAGCCATAGGGCGTTATCAAAAAATAGACAAAATGAGCAGTTTGATTATAGACAGCATCCCCGACTGAAAGAAGCTATTGATAAAACTTTATTCGCGAAATTGCAAAATGTTATTATTTCGACAACAAGCACTAAAGTACCGGATGAAGATCAGAGTAAGCATATTCACGAAGCACAACAGCGATTAATAGATGAGAAAGGCTATTGCCAACATTGCGCTCAAGAGACGATTCATTATGTAGGTAAATTGTTAAGAAAAAAAGAAAAATGATATGTCTACTCCAGAAGCGCCTATTAATGCAACTATTATCAGGAGAGACTGGTCGTTTCAGCGCCGCGGACTACAGGATCAAGAAAGACATAAAAAGAAAGTTAAAGAAGTGATAAAAGAAAGTTTACCTACTGTGATAAGTGATGGAAGTATTATCACTGCGGATCCGGGGAGTAAAAGAATCATAAAGGTGCCTTTACGTTCATTGGAGATTCCTCATATAAGATATAAAGATGATGGAAGAGGAGTAGGTAGCGGTCAGGCCGGAAAAGGCGAAGCAGGATCACAGCCAGGTATAGAATATTACGAAGCGGAGCTGACAATAGGCGAGATACAGGAAATGGTTTTTGAACAACTAGGTCTACCAAATTTAAAGCAGAAGAAAAATCAGAATATTGAGTCGGAGACAGAAGTTTTTGACGATGTTAGAAAAAACAGAAGCCCAGATAATCTGGATATAATGCGTACTCTTTTGGAGAATATTAAACGCAATGCTCGAGAGACTGGCAGAGCTGAGATAAAAGACATATCACCTGATGATTACCGCAAGAGGGCTCATAGATCGGAGATAAAGCATGATAATAACGCGGCATTAATATTTATGGCTGATTTATCAATATCAGTAACACCGGAGCAGAGATATATGATACAGGCTTTCTGTTGGTGGGCTTTTGAATTCCTTAGAACAAAATATCGCAAAGTTGATACGGCGTTTATTGTTCATAATGTTGTAGCGGTGGAGACTACTGAGGAACAGTTCTTAACTAGAGGAGTAAGCGGGGGGACACTGTGTTCAGCTGCTAACGCATTATCGCTTAATCTTATTAAGACACGATATTTTCCGGATAGTTATAATACATATCCGATGCATTTCACCGATGGAGAAAATCAATCTTTTGATAATCCCACTTGTGTTTCTTTGGTGCAGGAAATGTTGGACCTGCAAATAAATCAGTATGGCTACATACAGTTGGGCAAGGAATCGCAGGGAGATTTGATGGACAAGTATAAGGAAAATATAAAAGATGATAGATTTGTGACGACAACGATGTTGTCGCGTGATGATGTGTGGCCGGCACTGAAAAAAATATTTTCCCCGGACAAAGCCGCATAATAAATATGAGCGCAGAGAATAAAAAATTTTTTCAGGAACTTGAAAGTCAAAAGAGACCTGTAAATACTGAAAGGGTAGACTCTAGACTCAAGTCAGCGCTACCTCATATATTGGAAATTGCCAATGAATTTACGCTTGACCCATTTCCTACTAAATTTGAAGTAGTACCTTCAAATGTGATGTATGAGATCGCGTCATACGGATTACTTGAGCGTTATGTGCATTGGACGCATGGCAGGGACTTTTGGATTATGAAAACCGGATATGATCGCGGTCGCTCTAAATTATATGAGGTAGTGACAAATAGCGATCCTTCCTGGGCTTATTTATTGGAGAATAATATACCAATTGAAAATATGTTTGTCATGGCGCATGTATTGGGACATACGGATTTTTTCAAGCATAATTATTTATTTCAAAAGACAAGACGCGATATGAATCTAGCCGCGTCTTTGTACGCACAGCGCATAGATGGCTACATATATGATAAGGGCATAGATAGAGTTGAAAAGGTACTGGACGCGGCTTTGGCTATTGAAGAGCATGTAAATCCATTTAAACAGTACAGACCTCTTAAAGATGAGGAATTGGTAATCTGGCGGGAAGAGTATGAGGGCAGGGGAAAGAAAAATAAAGTTCGAAAGGGTGAATTTGATGACCTGCTTGAGCCGGATTCAAGCGAACCTAAAGTAGTCTATTCCGCAGATAGGATTTATCCTCCGACGCCTGATCGTGATTTGCTGGGCATTATCAGAAATCACGCGCCGTATCTTGAAGATTGGGAGAGGGATATTGTGGATATAGTAAGAAATGAATCACATTATTTTTATCCCCAGAGGAGGACAAAGATAATGAATGAAGGGTGGGCTGTATATTGGCATAAACGAATAATGCGAGAAATGAGAGCAAGAGATTATACAACAGAAGCAGAAGACGAGAAGGTATGGAAGATTCATTCCGGTGTAGTACAGCCAGCAGAGAAAGGAATTAATCCGTATCACTTCGGCAGTAATATGTTTGAATATTTCACAGACTATCATAATGGTAATTTAAGTTATAAAGAAAAAAGATGGCTGGAAAAAACAGATAGACCTGTATATTCGAAATTTAACGGTGATTTCATAGAGAGTCCGGGACTGGCTAAGGCAAAAGAAATAAGACAGAGCGATGATGATCAATCTTTTATCAGAAATTATTTTGATAAGCTAATTTCCGACAGGTTGGAATTTTATGTTTATGAAGAACAGAAAAAAGGCAATAACACAATAACAGTTATAAAAGAAGATGGATGGGAAGTTATAAGAGATATGCTAGCTCGTTCAATGTCCAATAATGGTCATCCGTATATAGTATGTACGGATATAGATTATGAAAAAAAACAAGGGTTATATTTACTGCACGAATATGAAGGCCGGGAACTTGACAGCGGTTATATCACAAAAAATTTGCCCTATATCCATTCACTATGGAGAAGACCTGTAACATTGGAAACAGTTGCGGGCAATACGAAGCGTTCATTTTCTTATGATGGAAAAGACTTTACTATTAAATAGTGGATTTTGGTTTCAATAGGTGTATCGGGTGATAGTGGATGCGGCCTTCAGAGATGAATATGCCGATGAATATAAGCGCGGAGCCGATGAGGAAGGTCGAGGTGACAGATTCACCCAGTAAAGGCTTGGCTATGATTATGGCAATAACCGGATCAACATATGAGAAAACAGCGACTTGATTCGCGGCTATATATTTTATACCAAAAGTGTAAAGCGTATAAGCAACTGTAGAGCTAAATATCGCTCCGAATAAAATACCCACAATGCTCTTGGTGTCAAGAGTGAATAATTGATCAGTAGTACCTATTTCTATAAATACAAGAGGTAAAAAGCTGATGGAGGTAATAGCAAAGATCCAGAATGTCAAGGTAAGAGGATTGTAGCGAGGCGAGATTTCTTTGAGAAGTAATGTATAAAATACAGTAAGTCCCATAGATACTAAAAATAAAATATTGCCGATGAGAGAAGTGTCTAATCCGTTTTCCAATATAGGCAGAAGTATAATGATTAAAACACCTGTTAGACTTATGATAGTACCATGGATTAGGCGCTTTTTGAGTTTTTCATGCAGGAAAACTGTAGATCCTATAATTAAAAATATCGGAGCAGCGGAGGCAATAATAGGCACATTGATACTGGATGAGAGTTTCAGACCGACGAAGAAGTAGGCGATGTGGAATGTCAGTCCGATCACGGAGATGAATAAAAGGATCGGTATATCTTCGTTTTGTATTTTTAATTTTTTACGCGCGAAGGGGTAAATGATGGCGCAGGCTAGGGCAAAGCGTAAAAAGGCTAAAGTGAATGGTTGTATGTCCGCTAATGACCATTTAAAAATTGGAGGGGCTGCTCCCCAGATAATATTGGCCGCAATTAAGGACAAAACAGCCAGTTGTGTTTTGGACAGTCCCATAAAAATATATGGTATTACTTTAATAATATACCGATAAGTTCATCCAGTGTCAATTTTTTCTGTTTGCGGGATTTTAGATTTTTTAATGTTACCAGATTATTTTTCGTTTCTTCGGGACCAATAATTAAGGCGTAGGGAATGTTTTTTTGATCCGCGTATTTGAGTTGTTTTTCGAGGGGGTTTTTTTGTCTTATAACACCCAGATAAATTTCTGTATTAATATTGCTGTTTCTTAATTCGCGGGCAATATCCAGCGACTTGCTTTCGAGTTCGGGGGAGAAAATTGTTACAAGGATTTTTGTAGAGGATGAAGTAATTTCGGACGAGAAAAGATTTAGAGCCTGCATGGCATCTATAATCCTGTCAAATCCAAACGAAAAACCGACAGCGGGGATCTGTTTATTATTATCAAACATGCCTATGAGATTGTCGTATCGTCCGCCTCCAC
>CAZJRC010000014.1:0-7866 GCA_964548495.1 uncultured Gammaproteobacteria bacterium
TTAAAATCTTCACAGGCTTCTTGAGTTAAATCTACTCGTTTCCCATCAGGACCAATACAGCTTGCTTCAACTGCCACAGTTTTACTTGTGTCATTTGGGATTGAACCAATAAGAATAATAAATCCCCAAAGTAACGCAAGTGCGATTATACGAGTTCGCTTTTTCCATTTTTGTTTCCAAATAAGACGAGTCAAAAAGACCATTAAGAAAATTGGAAATAACAGAATAATCCCAAGAATTCCCCACCAAGTTTTGTACCATTTCTTTTTCATATCAAACTATATAAATCTATATCCTATATTGTAACACACAGTTGGGGTTAAATCAAGTCATTTTCGAAGCTGAAAGGTAACATACAGTGGGTTTAGAATGAGGTAATCGCTTGATAACCTTAGTTCATGATAACTGAAAACGACAGGAGGTTAGGAAAGCGTATACAAAAACTGCGCGAGGAAAAAGGGATGAAACAATCTGAGTTGGGAGAAAAAGTGAAGCTCAGCACAAAATATATTCAATTTATTGAAACAGCTCATCGAATACCATCACTCAAAGCACTTTACAGAATTGCCAATGCGTTAAATGCAAGAGTATCCGAGCTTTTCCCTTTCTAGGACTATTAACACCCCCGTTAAATCGCATTCTTGGCGGTTAAATGCTGGCATAAAAGCTATTTGTCCAGAAATCATGGTTTTTGTTATTCACACAAGGTATAATCAGTGAACATTTTATGAACCTAGAAGAATTTTTAAAAAGATTTGTTGAGGGATATCTCTTTCATGACTTAGATAATATGGTAACACTGACTGTTCCAGTCGGACAGGATGATGGTGCCGCAGGATACCCAATGATTTCTACGACTGCATCCGGCATTGAGCTATTGGGCGGGTTACTTTCTCAGCAACCTTTTTCAACCGGAAGTAGTAATGGCAACGCATATTTTTTAGACTATTGGAACAGGTGTTTGGCTGTAACAATTCCCAACTACCAGAACTTAGGGGAACTGTTTAGAAAACTTGTGCGTCATGGTCTTGCACACACTTTTCTTGCGAAGCATGGCATTTTAGTTACAAAAAGGAACCCTGCAATCCATGCACCTACTTTTAAAATAGATACAACTCGACAGGAATTAATAATTGATTGTGTTGATTTCTATAACGACTTCAAGCGTTCTTACCAAGAACATATCCAGCCAGTTGTATTTAGTGGACAATCATCCTCATTGACGACAAAGGAAGCGATGCAGGAGCGATTAAATGAGATGGTTACTCTTTATGAGGCGGATTCTCAAAAGTCATTTGCAGACTACATAAGTCGTATGCCAACACAGACCACGACTACCACTACCAGTACGGCACGTGCATCAGGTGCGAGTTTACCCTTAGGGCCAATTTCCAATTCAGGTAATTTCCCTTCCTCTGTACCCGCATCAAGTGTTTCAGAGGCTTTCGCAACAGCTACTTTTTCTGGGATGGTCAATAAGAAAAAGCCTTAATTATATGAGATACACAAAATATGACTTGAGCATAGCAATCCTCAAGGTATACGCAGAAGATAAAACTAAATCCTACAATAAATATAACGTCTTAGGAGGTAGAGGCGGATATGCTGGGAGTATAGAGTATGTTTTAAAAACAACATTTACTCCTGAGGAACGAGCATTAGCCGGTCAAGCAATAAATAGCTTACAAGAGCGAGCATTGATTGCTCCTACTTATGAGGACGTTGTTTCGCCCGGTGAGTGGTTAAAATTAACAGCTCTTGGTGAACAAGCACTCAAAACGGGGGCATTAGATGAATTAGATGACCTTTTGCTCAATTTGCATTCGTCCTCAGACTTACTTGCTATGAGGTACGGGGCGTATGATGCCGTTATTTCTCAGCATACTGATTGGCAAAGACACGCGGCTACCTCATGTAGGGAGCTTATAACAAAGGTTCTTCATACAATCGCTCCAGATGATGCAGTTAAGAATGACCCTCATTTCAAAACAGATGCCTCTGCTAAAAATGGTGTTACTCGTGCCGAAAGAATTAAGCATTATTTAGGGCAAAAACAGGGAGTCGTATCAAAAACTGACAGTGAAGTGATAGAAAAAGCATGTTCATTGGTAGAAGCATGTTATGCCAAGTTATCTGCAATTACGCACACAGACATAAAAGAAGTGAACAATCTTATCAAACTTACGGAAGATGCTCTTTATTTCTTGCTTAAATAATTACAATCATTGTAAAAATTAACGTACAAAATATAATGCCATTATAATTTGTTATGTTACCTTCATATACCCTTGTTCCAATACAAGCATGTGATATCTACTACTAAGAATTCTCATGGTGCGAAGCTAAAATTACGCTCAGTCAGGATTGGATACCATTTAAAAACGTAGTCTTCAATTTGTTTCCAACTAATATCGTCAATGTCCACAAACTAGCGCTTTTTAGCCTGCTTCCTCTGGTGTTATAATCTAATTTGCGTGCTGAAAAGAATAATTTTTTTAACAATTTCTGTCAAAATATTTATTTTTCTCCTGATTATCATTGGATTCTATACTCTTCCATTCCACAAAAACAATTATCAAATTAACTTTCATTATCCCGAAAAAGAACCAATCACTCTGCAGACCGCCTTCAAAACCTGGGACGCTCAGCATTATCTTTATTTAAGCGAATTTTGGTATAAACCAAATCACCCCTCTAACACTTTTTACCCCTTATTTCCAGTTCTAATCCGTCTGCTTACCCCGCCTTTTCAAAATTCACTCATAGTCGCTCTTTTTATTTCCAATCTACTATCTATTGCGGGCATTATATATTTCTATCTCTTTGCAAAAGACTATTTCAAAAATAACTCCAGACTCGCGTTTCTTAGCGTTGTTTTGCTGCTTGCTTTCCCGACTGCTTTTTATTTCTCACTCATTTATAGCGAGTCGCTCTTCTTTATTTTAACCATCATTTTCTTCTACTACCTTTACAAAAAAAAGTTTAAATTAGCAAGCATATTCGCCTTACTTTTGCCCCTAAGCCGGCCGACTGGCATATTGCTTTTAATTCCTTTCGCTTTTTATACATTGAATTATCTGTATTTACTCTTTCCCAAATTAACCCTATCTCAACGAGTTAACAAAATACTTATTGATAAACGTATTTTTTTGCTCTTCAGTCCTATAATAGGCTTTCTCGTCTATCTCTTTATCATGTACCTCTCAACTTCCTCAGTTAATAGCGGCTTTACGATGCAAAAAAATTATCTTGCCGGCTGGCGCATGGAAAATATTCTACATCCCGATATTTTCCTAAACAATCTGCTATCTCCTCTTCCTGTAAATCACAGTTATTTAAATTCGGCTTTAGATCGGGGATTTTTTATTATCTTTATTATTTTGCTTTATTACATCTACAAAAAACTGGACAGAACGCTTTTTATCTATACGCTGACAATCGGATTTGTACCCCTCTTTGGCAGCTTTATGTCTTATACCCGCTATCTGCTTCTTGCCCTTCCTGTCTTCATGGTTTCAGCTGTCTTTTTTAATTCAAAAAACCATACTCTGTATAAAGCCTTAGTCCTAATTATTCTTACCATTTTACAAATTATATTTCTTATCAGCCACACCCTTAATCACTGGATAGCCTAAAAAAACTCACTGTCCATGCGCCAATGCTACTCCATATATCCTGCCTAATCCTGCTCTCCTCAATATCCTCCCTGCTTCTCGAAAAGTTGCCCCCGTCGTCAAAATATCATCAATCAAAAAAACCACCGGCCTCTGATTCATATTCACTAATAAATTTGGCTTTACCGAGAAAGCACCACTCATATTCTCCAGCCTATCTTTTTGTGATAGGCCAAATTGCGGTCTGGTTTGTTTCGGCCTTTGCAAGAGTTCCGTCATTACGATTAAATTCTTTTCATTTTTCTCCAATCTAAAACTTTCTTTTTTCAACCTCTTTAAAAGTCCTTCTGCCAGCACATGCGACTGATTATAACCGCGCTGGAGTATACGGTTTCTATGCAATGGTATTGGCACGAAAGCACATTTTTCCGCTAATAACTTGCTGAATAATTCATTCTGTATAATCCCTTCATAAAAAAGATCGCTCAACAAATTCCTCAAATCCAAAATATAAGGACTATACTTAAACTGATGAATTAACCTCTTTACAACTCCGCTATAAGTCACGCTCGCGAATACGCCATCAATCTCATACTTGCTCCTGCACCCCGGATGAGTAAGTCCATCAATCGTATTCCTCTGGCACGCTACGCAATATCCGTGATTTGCGAATGTGATATAAGCAAAACACTTGGAGCACAGATAGCTGCTATATACCCCGCATCCCACGCACCGTTTGGGATAAATCAAATCCAATAGAGACATATTAAAAAGTCTAGCACAAAAAACTAAAATTCACCTAAAAATTTATGACGTAGAAAACAACTCAGATTGGCTGTATAATACAATATAAGTTATCAATAAATCTTAACCATTAACGACCTGAATCTAATGGAGGAGTCCCATAGTGGTCTATTGGAGAGGTTTGCTAAACCTCCGAGGGTCTAAAAACTCTCACATGGGTTCAAATCCCATCTCCTCCGCCAGTTAGGAAATGTCTTTGCTAGCAATAAACTTGATTAAACAAAATTTGCCTACCCGCCTCTGGCGGGAAAAAAACTTATAGCTCGACAAGCTGTCATCCTAAGTGAAGTCGAAGGAAAATCATCCTTTCCGCTCCGCTTGAGTAGAAATATATCAAACAAAAATGATAACATAAACATATGCAGGATAAAGCCTTTAATCTCCAGGAGCATCTCAAACTGGAGCACAAAATTTCGCCTCTTCAAACCTATCTTAAGGAAATCGTCTATGGCGGTACCGACGGCATTGTCACTACCTTTGCCGTCATTGCGGGCTTCACCGGAGCCCAGCATACCTCTTCAATCGGATCATTTTCTGTCTTAATAGTGCTTCTTTTCGGATTCGCCAATTTGTTCGCTGATGCCGCCTCCATGGCGCTTGGCAACTTTCTTTCTCTACGCTCAGAACAAGATGTGTATAAAGCAGAGCAGGCGAAGGAGCTGCATGAAATCCGCAACCATCCTCATATGGAGAAGGAAGAAACAACTGCCATATTACAACAAAAAGGCTTCGCCCTGGAACAGGCAAGGCAATTGACCCAAATCTACGCGACCAATGAAAAATACTGGTTATCCTTTATGATGAATCATGAATTGGAGCTCCCAAATCCAACAAGTGAAAATCCATTTTTTACTAGTTTAGCCACATTTTTGGCATTCATTGCATTTGGCTTCATGCCTCTGCTCCCCTACATTCTACTACAAAACACGCCAAATACTTTTCTCTATTCCGCCCTTACCGCTTTTACAGCCCTTATACTGCTGGGTTTCCTGCGTTATCGCGTAACAATAGAAAGCCCTCTGCGTTCTATTTTGGAAATTGTCTCCATAGGCTCACTTGCGGCTACTATTGCCTATCTCGTCGGCACTTTCTTTAAATTTTAATCCTCAATCATTGGGAAATTGCACTCACGAGCTCAGTTTTTTCTACTATATTTCCCCCCGACTCCTCTAAAACTACAAATCCAACCTTGGGACAATAATACTTATATTCATTTGTGGCTGTGTCAATCCTGCTCCAATCGTGAGTTTTCAAACAATTCTCAAACGTGCCAAAAGGCACAGTTACTCTATTGTTCAACGATACCACATCTGCCATATCTTCGGCCCTATTTTTATAATATTCCTGCCGGTAAGATTCCCCGACCACAGGATTCGCTTTCATTATAATTCCCGGTTTCGCTCCATCAACACCAGCTTCCCAAGCGCCATTATGATCTCTAAGTTCTCCGCCTGTGTCATAATTATTAACATCTTCCCCGAAATACCACACGTTGCCATCCCTGTCTTGAGCATACCAATCATAAGTTTCCTCAATTAACTGATCATTTAACCAGACCCTGTCCCATACCACAACTGTAGCAACACCCATAACCTGTTTATTTTGTGAAGTTATTACTACCTCATTTCTCTCCTTATTTTCTTTATCTTTTTTTTCGTATACAAATTTCATTCCGGGTTTAAGATTAAAGTATTTATTATTTATATCACTTACAAAATTTACGGGGTTAACAATTGGACTATATTCAGAAATCTCATTTTCTTGAATATTCATTTTCGCGATATCGCTTTTTCTATTATTAAAAATGATGCCTGTTATGACAATTACTGCTATTATTATTCCAAATGTATAAACTTTGCTCTGCATAAATTTACAATATTATAAAAAGCCTAACAGGTTTTATGCTGTCTAGCAAGCGGTGAAGAAAAATTCTAAATCCTATGCGCCGCTCGCGATAATAGGATTAAAAATTTTTGGAGTTCGTTTTTCTATCCTTGCGCTGATCCTCTCTTTTGCTTCATCCGACAAGAATAACTCCAAAAAAAAATCTTTTTCTATTTCCATCGCCTTAGCAAGCGTAGGCTCTCTCGAACAGGTTTCTACTGCGGCAATTATACGCTCTATCACATGCGGAGAACATCCCGACGCAAGCCTTTTTATTTCCTCCATCTCCAATCCTGCGATCTTCGGCAGAGAAGGCGAAGCAGTCTTTTTCTGTATCTCTCCGTTAAAAACCCTCTCTTCAAAACCTGATACTTCCTGTATGAAATCATCCCCGTCCAAAATAACATCAACTATTCCTAGTCTATACGTCTCTCTCAAGTCTGTAGTACCCATTTTGGTCAAAAATCGCGCGCTTTCCAGTACACCTATTTTATGAGGAAGATTCCAATTCACCCCCAGCGCAAGCATGAAGGCATACTCAGGCGCCAAAGCGCCAAAAACTATATTTGATTCGTTTTTCTTCCAGGCAGCAACATAATCACATTGCGTCATCAATTCAAAACCAACACCGCCGCAAGCGCCTTTCTCAATTAAAGCAAAAGTAGGCTTCGGAAATTGCCCAATGCGCAATCCTGTCTCCCATAAAAAATCTACCGCCTCGCGCGCGGCTTTTGGCGATTTCTGAAGCTCGCTCATCCATCCTAAATATACGCCGCCGCAAAAGTTACCATTTGCCCCAGCAAGCTCAAGAGCTTTAATCGAAGAGTCTGTCTCATATTTATCAAGAATCCGTGAAATGCCCTCGAAAGCGGTAAGAGTCAAGAGATTTGGTCCCCGCGCGTCAAAAATAATACGCCCCACATCCCCGCGCCTTTCTTCGCGGACTTCCTCTCTCCCTGCATTTATTTTCTCGCTGTCTTTACTTAAGGCCATTAAAAAAATACATTAACACCAAACACGCAAAAAAACAAGCCTCTGGCTTCATAAGCACCAAAATCCCGCCTCTGACAAAATAAAACTCAAGTCATTTCCTATCTAACGGACTTAGTCCGTCAATTTCGCCAAAGCTTCATCGGACGAAGGCGGAGGGTACAGGATTCGAACCTGTGTAGGGATCGCTCCCTCGAGTTTTCGAAACTCGTGCAATTGTCCGCTATGCGAACCCTCCAGTTTTGCTAATGCCAAAACTATAAACTTTATACCAGGAATATATTTTAAAAAAATCTTTATGATTTTAAGTTCATTGTTCCTGATTCACAGTATTCTGCTCTGCAGAATGTGTGCCCGAAAGGATTCGAACCTTCGACCCCGACGTCCGCAACGTCGTGCTCTATCCACCTGAGCTACGGGCACAAATTAGCTGTTTATTCTTAAGGAGTATTTTACACGAGTTCCGCGTCTGAGTATAGTGCAGGCCATCGGCTCATGTTAATATATGGGTTTCTCAAGGGGAAAATTTTTTTCTAACCAGTCTCCTGCTTTTTGTACAAAAGTAGACCGTACA
>CAZJRC010000014.1:7915-8133 GCA_964548495.1 uncultured Gammaproteobacteria bacterium
CCGAAATGGCAAAAATTGTATAAGTACGGCTTTTACCTGCTGAGGCGTTATCTCTCCAGGCATCAATGTAAGCTCCCCGGGAAAATATCCCCTTGTACCTATTTTTACTACTTCAACGCCATTATGTTTACTAAAATAAAAATCATAAAGTTCATTCCAAATAAAAAAACTGTCCTCAACCCTGATACCCTCGCTGGTTATTTTATAATAGAACACAT
>CAZJRC010000014.1:8170-12148 GCA_964548495.1 uncultured Gammaproteobacteria bacterium
AGCATCAATAAATACAAATGGAAAAGGAAGACTACTATCTCAATCGCCACTGTTATCAAAAAAAGGTTTATGAAATATTCTTTTGCGTGTATTCTAAACGGCCTCCCTGGAGCATGCCAGGACAAAAAAGTTTTTACATCATAATACTCTTCAGTAGTCTTATGTTTTTCTTGCGTTTCTTTTATTTTTTTTGAATGGTGCTCCTCAGGCATATCTTTAATTTAACCTTTTTTTTTAAATTCGTCAAGCAGAAAAAAAACTGATTTCCTGCTACAATAATCATGCCTGCCCAGCGTTTTATGTGCCTGTAGCTTAATGGATAGAGCATTGGATTCCGAATCCAAAGGTTGTGAGTTCGAGTCTCACCAGACACACAAACAAGCCCAATATCCTATTTCCCCTGCCTGGACCTCTCCGCTCCTTGTTCAATTCCTTTAGCCAATTTACCCATAGCTCCAAAATAAAAAATCAGAAGCATCAATGCTATAATTCCTGCCCCATACCAGAAACGCTTCGCCTCTATCGACATTTCCCTAGCTCCTCCCCGGGGATCAATATAATTATTCTTAAGACCGTCTAGGCCTCCATTTCCCCCGCCTCCTGAGCCTATCGGAGCAGGACTTGCCTCATTTTTTCCGCCTGCGCTTATCGGAGCCGGACTTACCACATCTTCTTCTACAGCGCTCTTTGCCTCCGGCGCTGGCATGGCGCCTCCTGAGGCGAACAATCCTTTCAAATCAGCCATTTCTTGATCGCTTATCCCCATTACTTGCTGCAATTCATTTATATCTATCGCTTTTTCTCCTCCTTTCTCCGCCCCCTTAATTTGCTCAGTAACCCAATTATAAAACCTTTGTCCCCGTAGCTCATCCCCGCCGCCAAGATAATCCTTGACCACTATATCGTAAAATTGCTTGCCCGTATCTGTTTCTTTATTTTCATACATTAATTTAGTAGTCAAATCCAGCGCTTCAAATAAACCCTCTCCTGCTTCCCCTGTAGCCAATGCCATTCCAATCTCCTTATTTATTGCATCAATTGCATCCACGCCGGTTTTTGTAACTGGTTTTCCATCCGCGCCTATAATTTCTGTTTTAATCTCCGACAATCTCTGTTTTACCTCAGGCTTCAATAATCCCTGTTCCCTTATTGCTTCTGCGCTGCCAAGAATGTCCTTTACCCGCTTGTGGCCATTTTTCGCGCTTTGTTCAAAAGCATGTATCTCATTCATTTCATCATTGTTGTTCGGGTTTCCCAAGTCTATATTTTCAGGTTTATGCATTTTTGAGGCATTATTTCCTCCACGGTTTAGTTCCTCCGCTGACGATTGACTCTCTATCAACCCTCCTTTGTTCTCAATTTGCGGCTGATTTTTTTCTAATTTTAGTCCATCCATATCTCCCGCGCCTCCTTCATTCATAGCTGTTCTTTCATTTTTCATATTTATTTTCTTCGAATTTACTGCAAAAGTCAAGCAAATTCGCTATAATTACGCTTAGAGTTTATAAAACAACATATATCCTTGCTTGATACTAACTTTACAAAATAATCTCAACAATCTTATGAAATCAGAATTTTCTGCCGGAGGCATAATCTACAAAAAAGAAAATAGCCTTACGTGGATACTTGTCTGCCAGCACTCCCAGCATCATGGCTGGGTATTCCCCAAGGGCGTCATTGGCGACCATGTTGAAAACGAGAGCAAAGAAGCAACAGCCTTAAGGGAAGTAAAAGAAGAAACAGGAGTTCTTGGAAAAATCATCCTACCCCTCTCGCCGGTAACTTATTGGTATGTCTGGAATAATGAAAAAATCAAAAAAACAGTCTCTTATTTCCTCATGGAATATATCTCTGGCGATATCTCTCAGCACGATACGGAAATGGAGAATGTAGAATGGTTGCCACTGGACAAAGTCAAAAAACGCTTAACCTACAAAGCGGATAAAAAAGTGCTGTTAGAAACTAATGAATTTTTTCAAATCCTAAATAAAGGACAAATGAAGCTTTAAGTTTTAACTAGATTTTTATGTTTGATTTTTGATAATTGATTTATTCTTAGGAAGGGTCGCATAGTGGCCTAGTGCGTTCGCTTGGAAAGCGAATGTCGTCGAAAGGCGGCCGGGAGTTCGAATCTCCCCCCTTCCGCCAAAAATATCCGACTTGACATTTCCGTGAAATATTTTCTATAGTAGATGTATCATGCGATTTCCTGCCCATAGGAGCTCTATTATTTATACAACTTTCGCGATCATCACAATTCTTTTATCTTTTCTTCCCAATATCGCTCCTCCAGCATACGCTCAAGACGATAGTTATTCTCAATATGCCCAACCAAATCTCAACCCGGATGTTCCGCGCAATCAGCACACCTTTGTCCAATCAGCCATGATCGAAGTCACCTCCGCTCTTTATTGTCTGGTTGCCGGAATAGATATCATCAATCCTGCTCAGGGCTGTCTGATATTGGACCCACAGACTCACAAATTGGGATTTGCTCCGTCTCAGAATGGAGAGCGCCAGCTGGGCGGTGTTATTGGCTTCATTCCCGGAATGATGAGCATGATGTATATCCCTCCTGCCTCTTCAATCGACTACATGCGCTATCTAGCCGGTAATTTCGGTATAGTTGAGCCCGCTCATGCTCAGATCAACGGCTTCCAAGCGCTTCAGCCGCTTCAAGCTATCTGGACAAGCATGCGCAATATTGCCTACCTGCTCTTTGTGTTCATATTTATTATTATCGGAATTGCGATCATGCTCCGCATCAAAATCGACCCCCGCACGGTCATGACCATTCAGAACCAAATCCCCCGGCTTATAATTTCTATTTTGCTAATTACATTTTCCTATGCCATCGCCGGCTTCATGATAGACATGATGTGGCTGGCTACTTATACGGGAATCAATTTACTCACAGAATCCAAAACCTGTGCCGGCGACAATCTTCAAAAACGAGCTACTGAAGAAATCCTCTCTATCCCTATTCGGTATGGTAACAGCATCCTCCAGCAAAATTGCGATACTGCTAGTAGCTCCAGTGGCTCCAGCTCCGAATGGAATACTTTTACAAAGGCAACAGAGATTATGGCTGAAAAGAACTTTTTTGCAATACCGATACGTTATTTTATGTCTTTTTTTACGACTAAGCCTACGGAGTCTCCTAAAACCGATGGTGGAATTAAAGAAATAACTATGTCTGTCAGCGCGACATTTGGAACGTTAGTAAATGACCTATTATTTGAAATACTTGTCGATAAGGATACTGTCTGCGATCAGACTGAGTACTTTAAAAATGTAGTCAGTGCGGGCTTCTGGGGAAAATACTCTTTCGTAGACTGCGTATTCGTACCAATATTGACCCAGCTTGCCGCGTCATTAATAATATTGATAATCCTCATTACTCTTGTTGTCCTTTTTTTCCGCATCTGGTTTGAGCTTTTAAAGGCTTATGTACTCTTCCTGCTCTACGTCATCAGCGCCCCGCTTTGGATCATCATGGGACTTCTGCCCGGCAAGCCATTGGGTTTTGGCAGATGGTTAGCTAGGATTTTTGCCACTCTTGCTGTCTTCCCGGCCACAGCCTTGCTTATAACTTTTGCCAGTATATTATTTTCCTCATTCAACAACTCAAGTAGCCTGACAGCGTTCATTCCTCCATTGGTAGGCTCTCCCAATATGGCCAATTTTGGCGCGCTCCTGGCCTTTGGCGTCCTACTAGCTACTCCCGGGTTGCTTGCTATTTTACAAAAAAGCCTGCACGCCTTTAGTGAACAAGGCCTAATGGCAGGGAGATCTATCGCCAGTAACTTAGCAGGAGGCGCCGCGATGCCCAGAGCATTTGGAGGAGGAATTTGGAATAGTGCTATGGGAAGCCATACTAATCCTATAACAAGCCAAGCTACTGGAGGCATAGGCTTCAACATTCTTGCTGGTATAGGAAAGCCAAATTCAATACGCAATAAAATCTTCAGCCTTTGG
>CAZJRC010000014.1:12158-15442 GCA_964548495.1 uncultured Gammaproteobacteria bacterium
AGTTTTCATAGTGAACGTTTGGCTTCGACCAGGAACTAAAAAAACATAACTATTCCTATTATCTCAGATAGGTTTTCTCCACTTGCACTATCTCATCAGTCAAAGCCCCCATGCCTCTCCAAAGCCCTATAGTCAGTCCTCCAATAAATGCTATAAAAAGCTTATTAAACGCGTACTTCTCCATTGAATCCCCATGCACCGCCAATACGCGATTGACCATTGCAAGCGGCATAAATGAAGGCATATTTTCAGGTATCGGCTTATTCCCCTCCCATTCAATTATGTCTGGATTGCGCAGGTATTGATCCAATAACCACCAGATCTTACCATCCTCTTCCAAGCCCCATTGCTCATGAGTGCCAAACAGCTTATTGTGCGCATGCATCTCGCTTGCCACCAAATTTATCAATACCGCGATTGCCGGTTTCTGCCTGATCATCTCAGCCATTGCTTTATATGCCTCCGCGTCCTCTCCTCCCCCCGCCCCCATTTTCTCATAATAATACCGCAGTACTTTCTGCGTATTGATCGTCTTCTCTCCCAGCATATACTCCATCACCGTGACCTCCCGTCCGTCAATTGACAGCTTCCTCTCAAAATCAAAATCATTTTTATTATAAACCTTGTTCAGCGTTCCCCACCATTGACTGAATATCTCAGTAGCTTTTTTTTCGTCGACTCTAAGTATTCCAAATTCATCTCTTTTTACTATTTCATGAAAATGCATTTGTTGCTCTTTCGTAACCAATGTCACCAGTGATTCGGCATGTTGCAAGTTATATAGGAAGCTTGAACGCATCGCCTCAGTCGCTATAGACAACTTATTGGCCTCATCCAAATTCCTCTCCCATCTATGCTTGATCGCTCGCCCTTCTGTTCGATCATTTCCCTGCATGATTTCCAGTAATGTATGTCCCGCTTTTTTTTCGCCCTGCCTAAGTACCGTTATCTGATCAAGTCTGGTCAAGCTGGTTGCCCGGAGTTCAGTGAGTGTTTCTCTGTTTCCTCCCATTGTGCCCAGTCCCATCTCGGTTGCTCTGTATTGCATAAGCCTTAAATAAGCAGTACCCTGATCTATCGGCAACCCTGAAGTATTATTATAAGAAGGAATTAAATATTGCGGTAAAGTGTACCATGTCATCTGATACGCGTATCTGCTTTCAATATCGCCTAGATTATAAATCCCTCCCATGCTTTTTTTAAGCGCTTCTTTAAGAATCAACACAGTGGCATCGGCGGGTCTGTCAGTCCTGAAAATATTCAGCCCTATTCTCTCTATATTGGCAACATTTGTCAGCAGTCCAAATGCCAGTCTCTCATTGCGTTTAAACATCTCTTTATATTTATCAATAGACTTACCCTCGCGCGCCGCTTTCTCATACTCCATCTCGTCCCCGAAATCCTCAAATTCGCCCATGATCTCGCCCAAAGTCGTCTCTTTGCGCTCATTTACCGCGATTTGCTCCCACTCTTTCTTGGTCACGATACGTTCATTTCCATCCAGCAAAATCTTTTTCTCGCCCAACTCAATCTTACCGCCCGCCTCTCCCTCAGACGAGGATATTCTCAGCTTCATAAGCTTGTCAAAAAAATCTGTTTTTGCATGTGTTCGCATTTGTGACCTGACTGCCTTTCGCGACTCACCCTCTGTCACAATCTTATCTTCAAACCCATGCCACTTACTTTTTTCCTTATCACCTACTATACGCTTGCCTAATACTTCAGACTCTACTCTCATCCTTAAATCAACTAGACTATCGAAGCTGTCAAAGCTTATTTTTATATCCTTTATTTGCATACTATTCAATTTTTCTTTATAAATTTCCACAATTTCACTCAGCTTATTCTCCTTTTCGCGATCCCCGCCTAAAATATTTTTATAATTCTTATTCAATTCTTCAATTCTCTTGCTTATAAAACCCCTATATACCTGCCTGATCTCGTCACTAGCCTCGCTCCTTTCCAGAGCATTCTCAGCCACTCCCAGCAGGAATACGCTCGACCCGTCATAGTCCAAAGCGCTATACGCCATATTTTCCTCTAGTTCGCGCACGCTTAGGCATCCTTGCTTGTCTTTTTTGGTATAATTTTCCGTAAGCTCTGTCAAATGACGATAAAACAACATCCCATCCCTGACTGCTTTGCCTATGCTTCCTTGTTTTTTCTCTTTATAAAATCCCCTCACCTCATCGCCATGGCTGGACGGCAGCATCATATCCATGAAAGCAAACCCGCCTCGTGTGTAGTTATTATTATTTACCACCTTGTATTGCGCCTCAAGCCATTTTTCACGGCTATTTTTGGCCTCAAAAGAATTAAGCCCCGCCCAATCCGTCTGCTTCATCCCTGCTCTCCAAATTTCAATAATCATCTGAATCCTGCTATGCTTATCCATATCAGGATGCTCTCTTTTCTCCCCCCATTCTGCTCGAATCTGTCCCTCTTCTGAGCCTAATACTTGATTAGGCTCATACAAACCAGCCGCGTCCCCCGCTAGTTCAAACTGACTTTGCTGTGTATAGCGTGGCGTAGACAATAGCTGTTGGATGCTAAGCTCAGACCATCCCAATTTTATAGTAATCCTATTCAATGGATCTATCGGATTAAGCGGATCTTTTTCTGATTCCTCGACCAGACGGTATCTCATCCACAATAAAAAATTATCCAGATGAAAATTGCCCATTACATCAATCAGTTCATGTCTATCACCCGTTCCCCATCCCTCAGGATGCCAGGCCCTATCAATGCCCTTACATGTCTCCTCCAAAGACTCCGGAAGACCATAGCTGTCCTTCGATTCTTCTTTTGGAATATATGGTGTCTTTTGAGTATGAATATTTCCCTTCTGATCGTATACTTGACGCTCGAAATCAAAATACTTTAAAAATTTCAAATCCCTTAAATTTTTAACGTACTTGACTATATCTGTCTCTGTAGCGGTGTCTATCTTAATCTCAATTAATTTTTTAAACTCCTGATATTTATCCAACGGCAGCTTCAATTTCCCTACCTGACCTATATTATATTCCGAATTTTGCATTATTACCCCGATCCATCTTTGCAATTCCCGGAAATACTCTCTTTCTTGTTGTGTAGTTATTCCTTTGTTTTCCAATTTTTCATATAACTTTCCCATTCTTATTAAAAAGCCTCTCTGCTCCCCGGATATATTTGGCGCTTCAGAATCAAGACTGGCATCCTTTGGATTTTGCCGTCTCAGAGCAAAATACTCAATCCTGTTCATCTTTTCCGCAAGTACCTCGTCCACGCTTCCTTCATACAAT